>NZ_JADEWP010000002.1:0-39643 GCF_015207535.1 Cyanobium sp. LEGE 06143
GATCTGCGCCGTGCCCGCCTCGGCGTGCTGGGGGGCAGCGGCCTCTACGCCATGGACGGGCTGGAGGACATGCGCGAGATCAGCGTCGAGACGCCCTTCGGCCCCACCTCCGACAGCCTGCGGCTTGGGCGTATCAACGACCTGGAGGTGGTGTTCCTGGCCCGCCATGGACGCCACCACAGCTTCACGCCGAGCGAGGTGCCCTACCGGGCCAACCTCTGGGCCCTGCGCTCGCTGGGCGTGCGCTGGATCCTTTCGGTGTCGGCGGTGGGATCCCTGCAGGAGCAGTTCCGGCCCCTCGACATGATGGTGCCCGATCAGTTCATCGACCGCACCCACCAGCGCCCCCTCACCTTCTTCGGCGAGGGAGTGGTGGCCCATGTGACCGCGGCCGATCCCTTCTGTGGCGCCCTCAGCCGCCTGCTGGCCGATGTGGGCGACAGCCTGATGCCGCCGGGCCGCCACATGCACCGCGGCGGCACCTACCTGTGCATGGAGGGGCCGGCCTTCTCCACCCGGGCCGAGTCCGAGCTCTACCGCAGCTGGGGCTGCGGCGTGATCGGCATGACCAACCACACCGAGGCCCGCCTGGCCCGCGAGGCCGAGATGGCCTACGCCACCCTGGCGATGGTGACCGACTACGACTGCTGGCACCAGGAGCACGCCTCGGTGACGGTGGAGCTGGTGATCGACAACCTGCGCTCCAATGCCGCCCTGGCCCAGCAGATCGTGCGGCTGGCGGCCGAGCGGGTGGGCGAGCTGCGACCCAGCAGCAGCTTTCACCAGGCCCTGCGCCATGCCCTGATGACGCCGGCCGAGCAGGTTCCCGCCGAAACGCGCCGCCGCGTGGACTTATTCACCAGCCCCTACTGGGGGCCGTTCAGCGGCTGATCGCCCCGGCCGCTGCAGGGCCTGCTCAGCCCAACGTGGCGCCCAGGACAGCGAGGGTGCGGCGCAGGCTGGGCCCATGGGCCGCCAGGGCCTCGGCTGCAGCGGCGGCCTCCAGCCCAGCGGCCTGCATCAGCAGGGCCAGCTTCACGGAACCGCCCGAGCGCTCCAGCAGTGGCATGCCTGCGCTGCGCTCCACCCCGGCCAGGTCGCGCAGAATGCGCAGGGCCCGGTCCTCCAGCTTGGCGTTGGTCACCGCCACATCCACCATGCGGTTGCCGTACACCTTGCCCAGGCGCACCATCACGCCGGTGGAGAGGATGTTGAGCGCCATCTTGGTGGCCGTGCCCGCCTTGAGGCGGGTGGAGCCCGCCAGCAGCTCGGGGCCGGTGAGCAGGCGGATGTCGATGCTGCAGGGCATCGGCACCTGGTCGGCGGGCACGCAGGCCATGGCGATGGCCAGGGCGCCGATGGCCGAAGCATGGGCCAGGCCGCCGAGCACATAGGGGGTGGTGCCCCCGGCCGCAATTCCCACCAGGCAGTCGCCGGGCCCGAAGCCCAGGGCCTGCAGATCGCTGCGGCCCGCGTCTTCCAGGTCTTCCAGCCCCTCGGAGCTGCGCAGCAGGGCCGGCGCGCCGCCTGCCAGCACCCCCTGCACCAGCTCCGGCGGGCTGCAGAAGGTGGGCGGGCACTCCGCCGCATCCAGCACCCCCAGCCGTCCGGACGTGCCGGCACCCAGGTAGAAGAGGCGCCCCCCGGCCCGCAACCGGGCGGTGATCGCCTCGATGGCGCTGCTGAGGGCAGCGGCGGCGGCGGCCACCGCCCGCTGGGGTTCGAGGTCGTTGTCGATGAACAGCTCCACGAGCTCGGCGGTGGGGAGCTGATCAAGGCTGGCGCTGAGGGGATTGGCCTGTTCGGTGAGCAGATGGCCCCGATCGGCCCCCGTGGCGGCGGCCGGACTCACAGCAGGCCCTCCAGCTGGCGCCGAAAGGCCTCAAGCTCGGGATCGCCGCTGCTGATCGGTTCGGCCGGGGTCTGCTCACCGGCAGGATCGGCACCTTGCTGGCCGGAGGCTTGGGGGGCCTCCGAGGCGGCCACGGCGCCGGCGGCGGCGGTCTGCTCCTGCCAGGTGGTCACGTCCATGTTGCGCTCCGGCGGCGCGATCAGCAGCCGGTCCTCCGGGCTCTGGGGCAGGAAGCCCACGGGCACGAAGCGGGCCTCATAGCCCGATTCCTGGCAGAACTGCTCCATCTCAGGTCGCTCGAGGGCCTCCACACAGGGCACGGGGAAGTCCTGGGCTTCCAGCAGACCCGCATAGCGCTCGGCGTCATCGCGGGCCTCGAACAGCAGCACCACGGTGCGGCCGTTGATCTCGAGGGAATGGATCCCCTCCTGATCGGTTCCGGGATCGAAGAGCAACACGTGCACCGGCATGGGAGGAGCTGGGAGGAGGGGCGCAGGAGCTCCACTCTCTCATCGCCCGCCTGATTCCTGGGAAGCCTCCTGAGCGGGCTCCTCGGCAGCCTGGTCGGCCAGCTCCTGGAGGCGGCCATAGAGGGACTCTTCGGCATCGGCCAGTTGATCCGGCAGCACGATGCGCACCTCCACCAGCTGGTCGCCCCGCTGGTCGCCCCGCTCCATTCCCCGGCCCCGCAAGCGCAGCAACCGACCACTGGACGAGCAGGGCGGCACCGTGAGTTTCACCGGGCCGCGCAGGGTGGGCACCACCACCACACAGCCCAGGGCCGCTTCGGCGGGGGTGAGATCAAGGCTGTACTGCACCCGCAGGCCATCGATGCGCAACCCCTCCTCCGTGCGCACCCGCAGCTGCAGAAAGTGATCCCCACCGCCGGGGGCGACGCCCTCCAGGCGCAGCCGCCAGCCATCGCCCGCCATGGCCGGTGTCCACACTTCCACGGCGGTGCCGTCGGGCAACTCCAGCTCCACCCGCTCCCCGTGCAGCGCCTGCTCGGGGCTGAGGACCACCGTGCTCTCGGCATCCGTGCTGGCCTGCACCGGAGGCGGCGGGGCTGGCGAAGGCGTCACGGAGCCGCCCGGCCCTCCCCAGTCGCTCACCGGGTCAGCGCTGCCGTCGGCATCGCCTCTGCCGCTGTGGGCATCGAAGCCATCCTCCGCAAATGGCTCCTCCTCGAAGGGTTCCGACGACGTGGCGTCAACACCCGATGCCCCGTCATCGAAGGGAGTGGAGCGAGAGCGCTGCCGCTGCCCGAAGAGCGCCTCGAGGTAAGTCTCGAAACGCGGAAAGCCGCTGGCGAAGGGATCCGTGGGCACCGCCGTTCCGGAGCCTTCGCCTCGCTCCCAGGCCGCTCGGCGGCGGGGGTCGGAGAGCACCGCATAGGCCTCGTTGACCAGCTTGAAGCTCTCCTCGGCGCTGGGGTCGTTGCCGTTGAGATCGGGGTGAAAACGCCTGGCCTGGGCGCGGAAGGCTCGCTTCAGGCTGGGGAGATCGGCACCCGGTTCAAGGCCGAGCACCGCCCAGTAGTCCGATGGGGCCGAGGAACGCACTGCCACAGGAGTCAGCCGTCAGCCCAGGGATCGTCATCGGGCACCCGGGAGACAGGCCTTCCCTGGCGGGAGGCGCCCTGGAAGGAGCCCCGGCCGGTGGGCTCCGCTGGCTCGGCAGGACGCGAGCGGGGCCGGTTCAGCTCGAGGTCTGGATCGTCTGACCGACCACCTCTGGCACCATCCCAGCGATCCTCATCCCAGCGGTCGTCGTCCCTCTGGTCGTCCAGGTCAAGCTGATCAGAGCCTGGGTAGCCCATCGGCTCCTCACCACGGGAGTAGCCCCGATCTCCATAGGCGCTGGCGGCAGAGCTGCGGTCGCCGTAACCGGGCTCGGCGTAGCTGCGGTCGGTGTAGCTGCGGTCGTCGTAGCCGGGTTCGCTGTAGCCGTAGCCCCGATCGCGTTGATTGCGGCCTGGCGAGCCCAGGTTGTCGTAACCACCACGGGAACGGCCGGCGGGCATGGCCCAGGGGTCACTGCCCGGCCGACTCCAGTCATCCCAGTCGTCATCGTCGGCAAACAGCTCATCCTTGAGCGAGCCCAGGGTGTTCTTGAGGCCCTGCAGCGGGCCCTGCTCACTGCGGCGCTCGCTGAGCAGGCGCCGGTTCAGGGCGTACACGGCCTCCTGCAGTTGGCTGACAGCCAGCTCCAGCTCCCCGACATCGCTGCTGCCGCTCTGCTCCAGGGCCATCAGGTCCTGCACGTCGCGCAGAGCCAGCTCCACAGCCCGCTGCTGGCGCTCGGCGCCGTAGGGGCCCAGTTCCACCGAGACATCCCGCAGCCGCCGCTCCGCCTGGGCGATCAGGGTGAGGGCCTTGTTGCGGCGGTCGAGCGCGGAGCGCTTGCGCCTGTCCTCCGCCGCCTTCTCCTCAGCCTCCTGCAGCAGCCGGGCGATCTCCTCCTCGCTGAGGTTGGAGCCTCCCTGGATGCTCACGCTCTGTTGGCGGCCCGTGGTGCGGTCGGTGGCAGACACCTGCAGCAGGCCGTTGGCGTCAATGTCGAACGACACCTGCACCTGGGGCACTCCGCGGGGAGCTGGCGGGATGCCGGAGAGGCGGAAGCGGCCGAGACTCTTGTTGTCGGCGGCCATCTGCCGCTCCCCCTGCAGCACGTGGATCTCCACGGAGTTCTGGTTCGCCTCCGAGGTGCTGAACAGGTCGCTCTTGCGCACCGGGATCGACGTGTTGCGTGGGATCAGCACCTTCATGGCGCCGCCGATCGTCTCCAGACCCAGACCGAGAGGCGTCACGTCGTTGAGCATCAGGTCGCGCAGCTCACCGGTGAGGATGCCGGCCTGCACCGCGGCGCCGATCGCCACCACCTCATCGGGATTCACCGACTGACAGGGCTCCCGCGGCACCAGGGTGCGCACCATCTCCTGCACCATCGGCATGCGGGTGGAACCCCCCACAAGAACCACGTCGTCGATCTCATCGGCCGCCAGGTTGGAATCGCGCAGGGCGCGCTGCACCGGGCGCAGCAGCCGATCCAGCAGATCGGGGCAGAGGGCCTCGAAACGGCGGCGCTCCAGGCTGGTCTCAATGTGCAGCGGGCCGTCGGAGCCCGTGGCGATGAAGGGGAGCGAGATGGGCGTGCTCTGGACCCCACTGAGCTCCATCTTGGCCTTCTCCGCCGCCTCGGTGAGGCGTTGCAGGGCCTGGCGGTCACGGCGCAGGTCGAGGCCGTGCTCCTGCTGGAAGCCATCGGCCAGCCAGTCCACGATGCGGCGGTCCCAGTCGTTACCGCCCAGCTGGGTGTCACCGCTGGTGGCCTTCACATCGAACACCCCCTGGGCGATCCGCAGCACCGACACGTCGAAGGTGCCGCCGCCGAGGTCGAACACCAGCACCCGCTTCACGGCGGAGCGATCGAAGCCGTAGGCCAGCGCCGCTGCCGTGGGCTCGTTCAGGATCCGCTCCACGCTGATGCCCGCCAGGCGGCCGGCGTCGCGGGTGGCCTGGCGCTGGGCGTCATTGAAGTAGGCGGGCACGGTGATCACGGCCGCCTCCACCGGCTCACCGAGGTAGGTGGCGGCATCGTCCACCAGCTTGCGCAGGACGCTGGCCACCAGTTCTTCCGGCGCGTACTCGCGCTCGGTGGCGGGGCACACCACCCGCACGTTGCCCTGGTCGTTGGCGCGGATCGTGTAGGGCACACCCAGGCTCGATTCCTCGAGCTCGTCCCAGCGGCGCCCCACGTAGCGCTTGAGGTTGGCAAAGGTGTTGCGGGGATTGAGCACCAGCTGCCGCCGCGCCAGCTGTCCCACCAGCAGCTCCTGGTCGCGGTTGAAGCCCACCACCGAGGGGGTGGTGCGGCTGCCCTCGGCGCTGGCGATCACCGCCGGACGGCCGCCCTCCAGCACCGCCACCACCGAATTGGTGGTCCCGAGGTCGATGCCGACGATGCGACCCATGAACTGCGCGGCCCCGTCACCCCTGTGGCGCCCCAAAACTACCGGGCTGGCCGGCGTTAATCACGACTTAATGCATCGGCAGGGAGCGCTTCGTACATTCCTGGGGACCGGACCGCCCGTGGACTGACCACAGCGCGCCCGGATCGCCATGACCGCAGCCGTGCCCCCCATAGCCAGCGACGACGCCTTCACGCTGCGCCGCCGACCCCCCTCAGACAAGCTGGTGGACATCGGTTTTCGCCAGCTCACCCTCTGCCTGGCCTCGGTGGTGGCCATTGCCCTGCTGGGCATCTTCATCGTGGTGCTGCGGGGCTCCCAGGACGCCATCCAGGCCTTCGGACTGCGTTTCCTCACCACCTCGGCCTGGGATCCGGTCAACGATCAGTACGGCGCCCTGATCGCCATCTACGGCACGCTGGTGAGCTCGCTGCTGGCCCTGCTGATCGCCGTTCCGCTTGGCGTGGGCACGGCGATCTTCATCACCGAAGATCTGGTGCCGACGTTCGTGCGCAACGCCGTGGGCCTGATGGTGGAGCTCCTGGCCGCCATCCCCTCGGTGGTGCTGGGCCTCTGGGCCATCTTTGTGATGGAGCCGGCGATCCGGCCGGCCCTGAATCTCCTCCACGGCCTGCTGGGCTGGTCGCCGTTGTTCGACACCGTGCCGCGCGGGCCAGGCATGGCGCCGGCGATCCTGATCCTGGTGGTGATGATCCTGCCGATCATCACCTCGATCTCCCGCGATGCCCTCAACCAGGTGCCGGTTGAACTGCGGCAAGGGGCCTACGGCGTGGGCACCACCCGCTGGGGGGCCATCACCAGTGTGATCCTGCCGGCGGCCGTCTCGGCCATCACCGGCGGAGTGATGCTCGCCCTGGGCCGGGCCATGGGCGAAACCATGGCCGTGACCATGATCATCGGCAATGCCCTCAACTTCAGCTTTTCCCTGTTGGCTCCAGGCAACACGATTGCCGCAATGCTCGCCAACCAGTTCGGGGAGGCCAGCGGCATCCAGGTGTCGGCGCTGATGTATGCGGCCCTGGTGCTGATGGTGCTCACCTTCCTCGTCAACGTGTTGGCCCAGTGGCTGGTGCGTCGTCTCAGCCTCCGCTACTGAATTCCCACCCATGGCGACCATCTCCACCGCCCGCGACGAACGCGAGCTCACAGAGAGCCTTTTTGCGAGGCGGCCTCTCACTTTCGATCGCTCCCTGAAGCGCAACAGGATCAACCGGCTGTGCACCGGCATCGCCGGATTGTTTGCCGTGACTGCGGTGCTCCCCCTGTTCCTGGTGATCCTCTACGTGCTCCTGCAGGGCGGCCGGCTGATCAGCTTCAGCATGTTCACCGAGCTGCCGCCCGCTCCTGGCCTGGACGGCGGCGGCATCGGCAATGCCATCCTGGGCACCATGCTGGTGACCCTGATCGCCTCCCTGATCGCGGTGCCGATCGGTGTTGGCGGTGGCATCTACCTCACGGAATATTCCCAGAGAGGCTGGTTTGCCAAGTTCGTGAGCTTCGGCAACGACGTGCTGGCCGGCGTGCCCTCAATCATCTGCGGCGTGTTCGTCTACGGCATCGTGGTGGCCACCCGCATCTTCTTTGATCAGAGCTACAGCGCCATGGCCGGTGGCATCGCCCTTGCCACCCTGATGTTGCCCACGGTGATCAAAACCACCGATGAGGGCCTCAAACTCGTGCCCCAGGAACTGCGCTGGGGGGCCTACGGCGTGGGGGCCTCCAAATTTGTGACGGTGATGCGCATCACCCTGCCGGCGGCGTTCACGCCCATCGCCACAGGCGTGGTGCTCGGCATTGCCCGGGCCGCCGGGGAAACCGCCCCGCTGATCTTCACGGCCCTGTTCTCACCCTTCTGGCCGGAGGGGGTGTTCAACCCGATTGCCACCATGTCGGTGTTGATCTTCAACTTCGCGATCATGCCCTACGAGGCCCAGAACGAACTGGCCTGGGCGGCCTCCTTCGTGCTGGTGATGATGATTCTCGTGGCCAATCTGCTGGCCCGCTGGATCGCCAGTTTCTCTCGCGCCTGAGCGCCACCTGGTTCTTCCCTGCACCTCCACCACCATGACCACCGCCAGCACGATCAGCATGTCCCACACTCCGGCCTCCGCTCCCGACACCTGCCTGGCCCTGGAGAACGTGACCATCTCCTACGGCAGCTTCGAGGCGGTGAAGAACGTCTACATGGACATTCCACGCGGCAAGGTGACGGCCTTCATCGGCCCTTCCGGCTGCGGCAAATCCACGGTGCTGCGGGCCCTCAACCGCATGAACGACCTGATCCCCGGCTGCCACCTCAAGGGCCGCGTGGTGTTCGACGGACATGACATCTACGCCCCCAACGTGGATGCGGTGGAGGTGCGTCGGCGCATCGGCATGGTGTTCCAGAAACCCAACCCCTTTCCCAAGACGATCTACGAAAACATCGCCTTTGGAGCCCGCATCAACGGCTACCGGGGCGACATGGATGAACTGGTGGAGCGCTCCCTGCGCAAGGCAGCGGTATGGGATGAGTGCAAGGACAAATTGAAAGCGAGTGGTCTGGCCCTCTCCGGCGGCCAGCAACAGCGCCTCTGCATCGCCCGGGCCATCGCCACCGAGCCGGAAGTGATCCTGATGGATGAACCCTGCTCCGCCCTTGACCCGATCTCCACCCTCAAGATCGAGGAGACGATGCATGAGCTCAAGCACAGTTTCACGATCGTGATCGTGACCCACAACATGCAGCAGGCCGTGCGGGTGGCGGACCTCACCGCCTTCTACAACGCCGAGGCGGTTTCAGGTGGCTCCGGCAAGGTGGGCTATCTGGTGGAGTTCAGCGAAACCGAAAAGATCTTCAACAATCCAGCCCAACAATCCACGCAGGACTACGTCACCGGCCGCTTCGGCTGAAGCCAGCCGTTTGGCGAGCATGAAAAAGCCAGCACAAAGGCTGGCGGGGAAGCGGAGAGGGAGGGATTCGAACCCTCGATAGAGTTGCCCCTATACAGCATTTCCAGTGCTGCGCCTTCGACCACTCGGCCACCTCTCCAGCGGCTAAATGGGGCACTCAGGTGGCAATGTAGCAGCATGACCACGACCTACCCGATCACTGTCCACTGGCGCCAGAGCGGACGCACCATCCGCCATCAGGTGCCGGAGGGGGCCTACATCCTGCGCAGTTTTGAGGAGCAGGGTGATCCGCTGCCATTCAGCTGCCGCAACGGCTGTTGCACCGCCTGTGCCGTGCGGGTGCTCAACGGCCAGATCGACCACCGCGAAGCCCTAGGCCTGTCGCGCGAACTGCGCGAGCGCGGCTACGGCCTGCTCTGCGTGGCCCGGGCCATCGGCCCCCTGGAGGTGGAAACCCAGGATGAGGATGAGGTCTACGACCTCCAGTTCGGCCGCCACTTCGGCCGCGGTCAGGTGCGCCCCGGCCTGCCCCTGGAGGAGGAATGAGCGGCCCCGCAGCGGCCTCCGATCGGGCCCTGGTCGAGTCGGGACTGACGCCCTCCGAGCGGGACAACCTGGTGGCGGTGGCCCGGCGGGCTGCCGAGGCCGGTGGCGCCCTGTTGAGCGAGAAGTACGGCCGCGTGCGGCAGGTGCGGGAAAAGGGTCGCTGTGGCGATCTGGTCACGGAGGCGGACCTGGCCGCCGAGGCCGCCGTGCTGGCCCTGCTGCAGCGGGAAACGCCTGAGTTCGGGGTGCTGGCCGAGGAGAGCGGCCGCCGCAGTGGCCAGGGCTGCTTCGAGTGGTGCGTCGACCCCCTCGACGGCACCACCAACTTCGCGCATGGTTATCCGTTCTTCGGCACTTCAGTGGGGCTGTGCTGGCAGGGCACACCCCTGCTCGGCGCCCTGGCGGTGCCGGCTCTGCAGGAGCTCTACTGGGCCGCGCCGGGCCTGGGCAGCTGGTGCGACGACCAGCGCCTGGGCTCCAGTCAGCGGCTGCAGGTGAGCGACTGCGCGCGCCTCCAGGACGCCCTGCTGGTGACCGGCTTCGCCTACGACCGCTTCCAGCGGCTCGACAACAATTACGCCGAGTTCGCCCACTTCACCCACCGCACCCATGGGGTGAGACGCGGCGGGGCCGCCGCGGTGGACCTGGCCTTCGTGGCCGCCGGCCGCCTGGATGGCTACTGGGAACGGGGCCTCTCCCCCTGGGACCTGGCCGCCGGCGTGGTGCTGGTGGAGCAGGCCGGCGGGCGGGTGAGCAGCTACGGCGGCGGGCCCCTGGTGCTGGAGCAGGGCCGGCTGATCGCCTGTGCTCCAGCCCTGCAGCCAGCCCTGATTGAGGGCCTGGCCGCCTGTCGGCCCCTGGCCGGCGCCAGCTTCGGAGCTCCGGAGCTGGATGGGGCCGCCGCCCAGGCCGCTCCATAGGATCGGGCGGCGTTCCAACCGCCTGCCTCCATGGCCCTGCAACCCGCCGCCGGCGCCCGGGATCTCAACCCGCGCCAGGTGGAGCGCAACCGACGCATCTGTGCCGATCTGGCGGCGATCTACCGGCTGTGGGGCTACCAGGAAGTGGCGCCGCCCGGCTTCGAGCGGCTCGACACCCTGGCCGCAGGCGGGGGCATTGATGGCCGCGAGTTGGTGCGCCTCGCCGCCGACGAGCCGCTCGGGCTGCGGCCTGAGTTCACCGCCTCGATCGCCCGGGCCGCCGGCACCCGCATGGCCGAGCGCCCCAGGCCCCTGCGCCTCTGGACCGAGGGCAGCACCTTCCGCAGCAGCGTGGGCGATTCCGGCCTGCAGCGCATCCACGAGCAGCTGCAGAGCGGCGTGGAGCTGCTGGGAGAAGCGTCGGCGGCAGCCGATGCCGAACTCACCCGGCTGCTGCTGGCGGCAGCCGGCAACCTCGGTCTGCGCCCGGAGCACAGTCCGAGGCTGCTGGTGGGGCATCACGGCGTGCTCGGCGCCCTGCTGCAACAACTGCCCGCCGCCCAGCGGGCAGCCGCCCGCGCCGCCCTCACCAGCTTCGATCCGATCGCCCTGGAGCAGCTCCAGCTGCAGGGCACCGATCGTCAGCGGCTCAGCGCCCTGATGCGGCTGCGGGGCGAGGCCTCCCAGGTGCTGTATCAACTGGAGCAGTGGCTGGGTCCGATCCCCTTGCTCGAAGAGCTCAGCCACACCCTGGCGGTGGTCACCCCGGCGGCGCAGCGGCTCGGGGTGGAGGTGCAGCTCGATCCCACCTACCAGCCCCACTTCGCTCTCTACGACGGGCTGGTGCTGAAGCTGGTGTGCCAGGGACCTGACGCCCCGGTGGCGATCGCCGGTGGCGGCCGCTACGACGCCCTGGTGGGGCGCTTCAGCGGCGAGGGCCAGGCCGCCGCAGGCGTGGGCTTCGCCTTCCATGTGGAGGCCGTGCGCGAGCTGCTGGCCACGGGGGCGGGCAGCAGCGCCTTGAGCGAGCCCGGCAGCGGCCCCGAGCTGGTGGCCTATGGCGCCCCGCAGCAGCTGGCCCAGGCCCTCGACAGCCTCGAAGCCCTGCACCGCAGCGCCATCAGGGCCGAACTGCTGCCGAGTCCATTCAGCAGCCACGCCGCCGCTGAGGCGGTCGCCCGCGAGCGGGCCTGCTCCAAACTGCACTGGCTGGCTCCCTAGGATCCGCCTCAGTCACGCCTGTCCTGATGGCCCACACAATCGTCACCAACGTCTGTGAAGGGGTGGCCGATTGCGTCGATGCCTGTCCGGTGGCCTGCATCCACCCCGGCAAGAGCGCCAACAGCAAGGGCACCGGCTTCTACTGGATCGACTTCGACACCTGCATCGACTGCGGCATCTGCCTGCAGGTGTGTCCTGTCAACGGCGCCATCCTGCCCGAGGAGAAGCCGGGGTTGCAGCAGGGCGGCTTCCAGTAGGTTTCAGGCTCCGAATCCTTTTTTATGTCCTGGATTGGCGGGAGCCTTGCGATGCTCTCCACCCTCTCGATCACGGCTGTGGCGGGGCTCAGCCCGGCCCAGGCCAGCTGCCGGTTCCTGGTGCCCCTGGGTGGGGGCGGCGATCCGGTGGTGGCCAAACAGATCGGTCCTGACCGGGCCCTGGGCCGCACCAACTGGAACACCGATTTCGTTGTGGATCGCGACTACAAGAGCTACCGCTTCTTCTTCACCTCCGCCTCCACGGAGCGGGCCCTGTTCCCGATTGCGGGTTTCATGGTGTTCACCGATGGGGCCAACCTGCAGGTGATCAATGAAACGCCCACGTTCAATCCAGGCGAGGGCCGCGAGTTCGGCCCCTTCAAGGCCGTGCCGGGCCGGCGCAGCCGGCTGATGAACTTCCGTGTGGGCTCCAGCAACCACCCAGGCTCCCTGGGCTTCAGCTATCGGATTTCCGTGAAGGGCTGTGAGTAGGGGGCGTCGCCAGGGACAGGCTGGGTGAGTCGTCCAGGCGTCAGACGCTTCTGGTCGTGGTTGAGCACCTGGCTGGTGCTGGCGGTGCTGGCCTCGGCGCTGCTGACGGGCTCGGAGCCCCTGCGCCAGGAGCCGGCGGGCACGCCGCCACCACTGCGCCGGGAGCTGCGCAAGTTCTGAGTGGGGCCGGCAGGTCCGCAGCAGACTGGCTCCCCAGTCGGCTCGGACATCTGTGGTCTTCAATCAGCAGTCCCTCGATCGGATCGGCCGCTTCGGGATCCGTGCTCTGCGCATCGTGGCCAGCACCATTGCCATCGTCGCCGCGGTGCGGGGCGACTGGGGCACCGGCGTCAGCGGCGTCCTGGCCTGGCTGCTGTTCGTGCAGGTGGAGCGCAACCTGCCTGCGGCTGCCGAGGTTGACAGCGACAGCGGACCCCGCTAGTACGTGTGTACTTGCTTCATGATCCATGGCAGTCGCCTCCCCCTATGCCGTCTTTCGGGCCTCCGATGCGCCCAGGTTCACTGCGGCTCAGCCGTATGGCCAGCTGCTGGGAGCACAAGCCTGCAGACGGTTCAGCTCTGGCGGCAGCATCCCTGGGGGCGCCAGATCCTCCCTGGAGCAGCCCCGCTGGGAGAGGCTGATCCAGGGTGAGCTGTTCGCCCCTGACCCGCGTCCCTAGGGGTGGCAGGCGTGCGGGTCGGTTTCCTGCCCATGGCGCCCCCTTGGCGAGACGCCGTGCAGCGATGGATCCTGAAGGTCACGACCTTGCCATTGGGACTGTGCTTCAAGCCGAACAGGGCCAGATCCAGATCCATACCGAGAACATCTTCCCGATCATCAAGAAGGCCGTCTACAGCGGCCATGAGGTGTTCCTGCGGGAACTGGTGAGCAATGGCGTGGATGCCATCAGCAAGCGCCGCATGGCCGCCATGGCCGGCGACTGCAGCGAGGGCGAGGAGGGCAGGATCCAGATCCGCATCGACCGCGAGGCCAAGACCCTCACCATCTCGGATAACGGCATCGGCATGAGCGCCGACGAGGTGAAGCGCTACATCAACCAGGTGGCCTTCTCCAGCGCCGAAGACTTCCTCGAGAAATACAAGAACGAGGGTGATGCCATCATCGGCCACTTCGGCCTGGGCTTCTACTCCAGCTTCATGGTGGCCAGCCAGGTGGAGCTGGTGACCCTCAGCGCGCGGGAGGGCAGTGAGGCGGTGCGCTGGAGCTGCGATGGCTCCCCCAACTTCAGCCTGGAGGCCTCAGAGCGCAGCGAGCCAGGCACCGATGTGATCCTGCATCTGATGGAGGAGGAACTCGAGTACATCGAGCCCTCCCGCATCCGCACCCTGATCACCACCTACTGCGACTTCATGCCCGTGGCGGTGCAGCTGGAGGGTGAAACCGTCAACAAGCGGGAGGCTCCCTGGCGCAAGAGCGCCCGCGAGCTCAGCGACGATGACTACATCGAGCTCTACCGCTACCTCTACCCCTTCCAGGGCGACCCCCTGCTGTGGGTGCACCTCAACACCGATTACCCCTACACCCTGCAGGGCATCCTCTACTTCCCGAAGTCCAGCGGCCGGGCCGACTGGGAGAAGGGCGAGATCAAGCTCTACTGCAACCAGGTGTTCGTGAGCGATTCGATCAAGGAGGTGGTGCCTCGCTATCTGCTGCCCCTGCGCGGCGTGATTGACTCGCCGGACATCCCCCTCAATGTGAGCCGTTCGGCCCTGCAGACCGATCGTCGTGTGCGCTCAATCGGTGGCTTCGTGGCCAAGAAGGTGGGCGATCGCCTCAAGGAGCTGCACCGCGACGACCCCAGGCGCTATGCCGAGATCTGGGAGTCCGTGGCTCCCTTCATCAAGATCGGCGCCATGGAAGACGACAAGTTCGCCGACCAAGTGGCGGATCTGGTGCTGTTCGGCACCACGGCTGCAGCCGCTGCCGGTGAACCCGACGGCGAAGCCACCGAGGGCAGCAGCCTCGATCCGATCCCGGCTGAGGGCGGCAAGGCCTTCACGACCCTGCTGGGCTACCGCGGCCGCCTCAGCGGGGATCACGACAAGCGTGTGCTCTATTGCACCGACGAGGCGGGCCAGGCGGGCCCCCTGGCCCTGTGGAAGAGCCAGGACGCCGAAGTGCTGCTGGCCGACACCTTCATTGACACCCAGTTCATCCCCTGGCTGGAGATGCGCCACGAGGACCTCAAGTTCCAGCGGGTCGATGCCGAGCTGGATGACTCCCTGCAGGAGAAAGAGAGCGAACTGGCCGATGCCGAGGGCAAGGACAGCTCGGAGAAGTTGCGGGAACTGTTCAAGAGCGCCCTCAACGACGACCGGGTGACCCTCCAGATCCAGGCCCTCAAGGGCGACAACGCCCCCGCCGCCCTGATCCTGCTGCCGGAGCAGATGCGCCGCATCAACGACATGGGCGCCCTGATGGAGCAGCGCCTGCCGGGCCTGCCCGATCACCACGTGCTGCTGATCAACCGCCGGCACCGGTTGGTGGAAGGACTGCTGAAGCTCAGCGCCGGCTCAGTGATCACCGGTTCGGGCAGCTCCCCCAGCCAGGAGCTGGCCAGCGCCCTCAGCGCCCACCTCTACGAGATGGCCCGCCTGGCGGTGGGCGGCCTCGAGCCCAACCAGCTGGCCGGCTTCCAGCAACGCAGCGCCGACCTGATGGGTCAGCTGATGGAGCGCGGCCTCTGAGCCCCTGCGGAGATGGCACTCAAGGCCTCGACTCTTTGGTAAAGTCTCCGCTTGGGCTGATGCCCAGAAGTTGTTCTGAACGGTTGTAGCTCATGTCCCGGGTCTGCCAGCTCACCGGCAAGCGCGCCAACAACGGCATGGCCGTCTCGCACTCCCACGTGCGCACCAAGAAGCTCCAGCAGGTGAATCTCCAGGAGCGCCGCCTCTGGTGGGCTGAGGGGAAGCGCTTCGTGAAGCTGCGGGTGTCCACCAAAGCCCTCAAGACCATTCAGAAGAAAGGCCTCGGTGCCTACGCCAAGGAACTGGGTGTGAACCTGGCCAAGCTCTGAGCACGTGCTGCCCTCCTGACTCCGGCCTCATGCTTCGCCGCGAGCTCCTGGCCAGCGCCGTGCAGGGCAGCCTGCTTGCCGCGGCTTCGCTGCTGATCCGGCCGGCTGGTGGTTGGGCTCTTGGTGGAACACTGCCTGAACTCAACGCTCCGGCACCCCAGTTCCGGTTGCCCGGTGTGGCCCCCGACCCGGCTGGCCTCCGCGGCCCAGCCGATCCGCTGCCCACGGAGCTGTCCCTGGCAGATTTTGCCGGCCGCTGGTTGGTGCTCTATTTCTACCCGCGCGATTTCACCGGCGGCTGCACTCTCGAAGCACGCGGTTTCCAGAACGACCTGCAGGCGTTTCAGCGGGCCGGCGCCGACGTGGTGGGCGTGAGCGCCGACGACGCCGACTCCCACGCCTCCTTCTGCAGTGAGGAAGGGCTGGTGTTCCCGTTGCTGAGCGACCCTGGCGGGAAGGTGAGTCAGCGCTACGGCTCCTGGATCGCTCCGTTCTCGCAACGCCACACCTTCCTGATCGACCCCAGCGGGGTGCTGCGCAGCCGCTGGGTGGCCGTGCGCCCCAGCGGCCACAGTCGTGAGGTGCTGGCGGAACTCTCCAGGCTGCAGGCTCTTTCGGCCTGAGCTGAGCGTCAGCCCTTTCACTCCACAGCCTCCTGCTGTGGGGCAACGGCTGGCTCAGGGTCCGGTAGGTCGAACAGGAAGGTGCCGGCCAGTCGCTTCAGCAGTTGGTTGGTGGTGGCGGAGGCGGTGCTGATCTGCTGCAACGTCTCCACCAGAACCGGAGACGTGGTTTTCATCACCTCGGTGGCCTCGGATGAGGCCTCCCCCATAGCTGCGCCGGTCTGCTGGTAGAGCCTGAGGGTGTCGCGGGTGGCCTTGGCGGTCGCACCCGACTCCCGCTCCAGGGTGCCGACCAGGCGGCGAACATCCCGCAGGGTGCCGTCGACCTGGTTGGTGGCTGTGGGGAGGTCTTTCTCCACCACCGCCGCAATCGCCTGCTGGGTGCGATCAAGCTGCAGGCGGGTCATTGCCAGATCACTCAGCAGGTCGGCGGGGGAGCTGGAAGGATTGAAGGGAACGGTCAGAGCGGCAGGAGGCCCATCGGCATCAGGGGGGGCGATGTCCGGGGAGAGCGTCACCACGGTGTCGCCGATCAGCCACTCCTGAATGGCCGTGGCCCGGCTCTTCGGGCCTACCAGGCGGCGGTAGGCCGAGGCGATGCGCAGCCTCACATCCACCCGACCATCACTGGCGAGCTTCACGGACACCACCTTGCCGATGCGGTAACCGGAGAGGGTCACATTCATCCCCGGCCAGAGGCCCATGGCCTTGTCGGTGCGGAAGTCCACCACACTGCTGCCGCGCCAACGCAGGCGCTCATGGATGAGGTTTCCAGCCACCCAGCCGATCAGGAGCAGGGATCCGGCCAGGAACAGCCCGCCCAGACGACTGACTGGTGGCCGCCAGCCGGCCCGGGCAGAAGAGACCTCAGCGGAGGCAGACCCATCGCCGTTGGCTGGGGAACTCATGCGTAGGTGCCGTGCAAGGGGGTGAGCAGGGTCAGCCAGAGCACCTCAAGCCCAACGACCACCAGAAGGCATTCGGGCAAGGCATCGGCCAGCAGGGGAGCGAGCTCAGCCTGGCGGTCATTCGCCTGGGCAGCTTTGCGCAGGCACACCCACTGGGCGGCACCGGTCAGAACTCCGGCGCGCAGCAGGCACCTGAGCAGATCGGACACTTCCATGAGGCCGATGAGTTCGTGGACCTCACTAACAAGACCCAGGCCTGCGCGCGGTGTGGCCAGCAGCCCGCCCAGCAGCAGCCCCCCTTCGAACCACGGCACCAGCAGCATGGCACTGCAGACAGCGGCCCCGAGCTCGCCCCGCTGACCCCTCAACCAGCGCAGCGCGGTGGTGGAAGGCGCTGCTCGATCCAGCCGCCGCACAGCATGGGCCAGCCTGAGCGGAGCACAGCGGCAGATCCAGATCAGGCTCACTCCCATCGGCGTGACCAGCTGCAGCGATCCCAGCACAAGCACCTCCAGGCTCTCGTTGCTGCTCTCGCCAACGCTGGCTATGAGCAGGCGCACCATGACCATGCCCACCAATGCTCCAACCAGGAGGGCCAGCGGGGACGTTTCGGCAAGGTCCTGGAGAATCCTGCGCCGCATGGCGGGCTGATCGGGATTGAGACGGCGCCACCCTATGGGCCTGAGGCCCACGATGCTGCTTGCTGGCAGGGTGGCTCGGGACCGGAAAAGATGCTTGATTTGCGCAGTCACATCAGCCATCCCCCCAATACCCATGAGGTCCAAGACGCTGCAATGGCCTTCTCGCTGGAACCCAGCCGGCGCACTGGCAGCGCTCCTGGGGCTGGGCCTGGGGCTGGTCCTGGGTGCCTGTGTCCAGAAGACGAGCACGTCTGCGGCACCGGAAGCGGAGCAGGCGGCCAGCCCAGCCTCCGCGGTGGCGGCCGAGCCCGGGCTGAGCGCCTCGTCGAAAGAGGGCAAGCCTCGTAGCTGGGTCGTGCGCGGCGATGGGGTGAACCTGCGCGAGAAGCCGTCCCTGTCCGCTGCCGTGCTCACCACCTTCCCCGAGGGGAAGGTGGTTGACAATCTCGGCTGCAGGCAGGCGGAGGGGCGCGACTGGTGCGATGTGCAACCTCTCGGTGGCGGGCCCAGGGGCTTCGTGGCCACCGAGCTGCTGAAGCCTGCGGTGGCAGCCGATGGCGCCGTGGCCCGGGGGGACGACACGTCCGCCTTGCGTGCCGGTCAAGGTGATTTCGATGCCACCGGCAAGATGCCCTGCGCCATGAGCCAGGGTCAGCCGATGGGCAGATGTGCTTTCGGCGTGGCACGAGCCGGAGGGGGTGACGCCACAGTGGTGGTGACCCGCCCGGATGGCCGCAAACGGGCCCTGTTCTTCCGCATGGGCAAGGCCATCGGCGCCGACACCAGCCAGGCCGATGGCAACCCCGCCTTCTCCGCCAACAAGGAGGCGGACCTTTACACCATCCGGGTGGGCTACGAGCGCTACGAGATGCCGGAGGCCGTGATCTTCGGCGGCTGAGTTGGCTGGTCTGAAGGCCAAGAACAAGTTCACAGCTCTGCTTTCACCGCCGACCAGGCGGAGCGGCCTTGGAGCGTCTGCCATCTCTGCACAGCTGCATGGTTAGAAGCACTGCAGCGATCGCAAGAACAGAAGCTGATTGCAGCAAAGGAATGGTGATTACACTGAAACGCTGCACCAGTCTGTGCGCCGGCACGGTGTGGAAGTGATAGCTATCCACTCCGAACAGGATGATGCCTACAAACGACACAATCAGCACAGCGATAAATACTGGCAGGGAAGAGCGTTGCCTGCGACGCTGCCAGCAGGCCAAGAGCCCCAAGAGCCAATAGGGCATCGCCACAAGGAGCAAGTAGGGCAGATCACTGCTGCGCAGACCAGTGCTGCTGCTGGTGATCAAGATCAGGCTGAGCGCTGTGGCAAGACAACACAGAAGGATGCTCCAGCGGCCCATCACCGGCAGGAACGAGAGACCCAGTGCGGCCATGGGAAAAGCAATCCCAGATGGGCTCCAGTGCAACAGGCCACCACCAGGATCATGACGAGTGGCTTGCCATCCAACAGGGAGAACAGTATTTTAACCAGATGACCTTGGCAGCGAAGAGTCGTAGGTTTAGGTTCAGTTCGCCATCACGCTGAGGTCCTGCACATCGGCACAAGTCGAGACGAGACAGCGCCTCGCCTCGTTACTGCAACTGCCGCACACACCATTGGGGCGCAGCATCACTGCTGAGTTGACCTGGGGAAAACTCGCTACTCACAATCATCTTATTGCGCCTAGTGCCACCAAGCCCGGCGAAAGCATAGCCAGGATGCCAAGATCAGAGCTTCTGTTTAGCAAGCAGGAATGAACAAAGACTGGAGCGATCAGAAGAAGGGGAGATTTCGAGCCCACCCTTGCTGATGATGATGATGACAACAGAAGCCTCATCAGCGCTGCAAGTAGCTGCTGACATTGCGCACAGCCTGTTCTGCATACGCATCTCCAGGTTTCACCCGTAGGGCTGCCTCAAAGTGGTTGAGGGCCTGCTGAAAGTGCTGCCGCTGAGTGGCGTCATAGCCCAGTCGCATCAGTCGATCGTAGGTCGCCGCATCCACTTTGGCAGGCGTACCGGCACTGCTACTGATCAAGGCATGCTTCTGATTCCAGTAGGCAATTGTGGCCATACGGTCATCCGGCCGCTCGTAAAGAGCACTGCGGAAGTAGTCCGCAGCCTGGCTGAACTGGCGCTCCTTGGCGGCAGCGTAACCAAGGCGCATGTAACGGTAGTACGCCGATTCACCGCTGTAGTGGCCGGAGGCTACAGTCAGATCAGCGGCCTCAAGGCTTGGAAGGGACTGGCCCTTCTCGCCCGCGATGTAGGCCGTGACGTTCCGCACAGCCTGGGTGGCGTAATAGTCGCTGGGACGCTCTGCCAGGGCCCGGCGGAAATTGATCAGGGCTGACTGGTAATCGCGGGCCTGGGTCTCGTCGTAGCCCAGGCGCATGGAGCGGTCGTAGGCACTCTCTAGCGGTGTGGAATCCACCGGAGCTTGCTGGTCATGCAGTGCCCGCCGCTCGTTCCAGTAGGCAATGGTGGCCTCGCGGTCTTCGGGCACGTAGAAGAGGGCATCCCGGAAATAGGTTGATGGCGCTCAGGTGGTCGCCCCGGCGAGAGGCGGCATAGCCAAGCCGCATGTAGCCGTCGTAGGGACTTACGATGGCTGGCCCTGGAACGTCCTGCGCCAAGAGCGAACCGGTGGGCCGGGACTCGACGACAACGGCCACAGAGACACGAGCTTCAGCGCCACCGGCAGCAACGGATACGAGCGTGATCCCGAGAATCAACGTAGCCAAGTCCAAGTCGGGTATCGATGGAAAAAGGCGATTCATTGACGCTTTCATGACACGCAGCGAGGCTTGATGCCCGCCGCCTAGCAGGTCGGTGATCATTTCCGGGTGATGATGATGTAGATCGCGTGGATGATCGCTACCGGCCACATGATCCCCATCAAAGGAAGCCCAAGGGCACCGAAACTCAGCAACCAGAAAACCAAGTTTAGCCAAAATGGTCCGCTGAATCCCACCTGGGTGGCGACAGCCAGGGGTGGCAGAATGAAAGCCAGAATGATTCGAAAGATGTCACCAACTGTCATGGAGAGTCCTCGTGATGATGAGTGGGCCACTCATGCTGAAGACCACAGCGGAAGCAGCCATATCGACAGGTTAACGCGATGATCTAGAGCAGTCCATCGGAAGGTGCGTCAGCCCCGGCGCGATGCAGGAGGTGACGCTGTCACTGCGATCAGCTGCAGTAGCTCTCTTCTGTGTAGACAATCTGCTGATAGCGGCCGTCGCTGGTCTGAATCCCCACGCAGTTGCCGGTGCGAGGCTGCTGCCAGTAGGAGAAGGAGCTGGCCAGTGCCTTGGTGCCACCGCGGTACTGATAGCCCTTGCTGATCAGGTTCTGTTCAGCCTGACCACCCCTGGCCCCCACCAGATCCTGGAGTTCCCTCACCGGCGCTCCAATCGTCGCGGGCTCAGGTGCGTTGCTGCTGTTCTGTCCAGAGATCAGGGCACCGATCAGGGCAACGGCTGCAGCGCCGCCAGCGATGGCGGCTACAGTGGCCTTGTCGGAGTCGTCGTCAAAATCGGCATTCGCGTTCTGGACGTGATCCAGCTTGACCGATAGGCGACGCTTCTCGCCATCATCCCATCGGAACACATCATGGCCATTCTTGGCGTTGTGCTTGACGTTGAGGATGCCCCGGTAGGTCTGCACACTGAGAGCATCGGGGTTGGGACCGCGGAAAATGTAATCTGAACCATCATCCAGCTTCACCACATAGGCATCGGTGCCCCCGGCCCTCTTGTGCTTAAAACTGCAGTGGCCGTTGAAGGCCACATAGCCACCACTGACCATCTTGCAGCGACCCTGGGCCTTCACCAGAATTCTGGCTGACGCCGCAGACGGGAAGACCGAGACCGCGCTGAACAGGAACAGCCCGGAGCTGGCGAGACAACCGAAGGAGCGAAGGAGTGAACTCACGCGTCACCAGAAAATATAGGGTGTGGATCAGGAGCGGGCGCGCTGAACACGTTCTCATCACCTGATCAGTACAAGGGTAAGGTTCCGCCCTTACACGGGCAAGCGCATGGGCAGCTCGATGGCGCGCCACATACCCCCCGCGATGACTGGACACTGCAAGGCAGGGCAGCCACCGATCACCACGGTGGTGCTGTCCCTCCTGGCCCTGCTGATGCTCACGGTGTTCGCGGGCCGAGCGGCCACAGCTAGGGAGGACCAGCCAGTCCTGGCCGACAGCACCTGGCGGCTGGTGGAGATCCGCTCGATGGATGGCAACCAGGGGGTTCGCCGTCCTGCAACACCCTCCCGATACAGCCTGCGCCTGGAAGCCGATGGCAGCGCGCAGCTCAGGCTCGACTGCAATCGGGCCCAGGGTGCGTGGAGCATCAGTCCAGGCACTGATCCGAGCATCGGCGGTTTCCGCTTCGGGCCCCTGGCCACCACCAAGGCTCTCTGCCCCCAGCCCAGTCTCGGCGAGGCCCTGGGCGCTCAGCTGCCCGCAGTGCGCGGCTACGCCCTGCAGGGTGGCCTGCTCAGCCTCCGCCTGAAAGAGGACCGCCAGCCTTCTGCTCTTCGAGCCCCTGCCTAGCGCCGAGGTGCGCTATCGCGCTGCTACTGATCCACTCCTGGAGGAGGCGATTCGGCGCCGTATGCCTGACTACAGACGTGAACTGGTAGGTGAGGATCCACGGCGCTGGGCGCGCTACGTGCACGCCGCCACAGATCTGGACGGCGATGGCCAGGAGGAGATGCTCGTCTATCTGATTGGGTCATGGTTCTGCGGCACCGGCGGCTGCACCCTGCACATCTATCGGCCCAGCGCGGAGGGTTACGACCTGGTGCAGGACATCCCGTTGAGCCGGATGCCTGTGGTGGCCGCTGACAGCTACAGTGAGGGCTGGCGTGATCTCTGGCAGCTGCAGTCCGGCGGCGGGATGCCGGCAGGCTTCATCCGCTATCAGTTCGATGGCTCCCGCTACAGTCAGACGGAGCGGATTCCCGCCGATCAGAGGCGACCGAAGGGGCTGCTGCTCTCGGGCAACCCCAGCCTTGCCGGTGGCCAGCTGGAGGCCTGAAGGTCATCCAGCTGGCGGTCCGAAGGCTCCCTCCAGGACGCGGCGGTGCACCGCCGTGGACCGCCGCAGCGCTTGAATCCGCTGGTCGTTGGGAGGCCTGTCGAGGCTCTGGCGCCACTGGATCAGCAACGCAGCGGCATCGACGGGGCGATTCAGCTCTGCCAAGGGGCAGTCAAGGGGGAGGGCGGCGGCGCTGACCTTGGGGTCGTAGCTGAGGGCCGCCACGGGCGCTCCGGCCGCCGCCGCCAGGATCAACCCATGCAGGCGCATCGCCAGCACCAGCCCGGCGCCGGCGCACACGGCCATGGCCTCGCGCGGGTGGTCGCAGCAGAGCTCCCGGCTGCGGGCCGCCAGCCCAGAACCCAGCAGACCCTGGCTGAGCAGCGAGGCCAGCAGGCCGCGGTCCTCCACCGCATGGAAGGGCAGCCAGATCACGTCGCGCTCGGGTGCCAGGAGCTCCAGGGCCGCCAGCCAGGGCCGCCAGGCTTCTCCCTTCAGATGGACCGTCGGCCGAAAACAGAGCACAAGCGGGCCGCCCATGCCATGCCACGGCTCGGGAGCCACGCTCCACACCGGGTCAGCACCCACCAGGGGCTCGGCCCTGGCCCCGAGACGCCGGGCCAGGGCAGCCGAGGTGGCATCACGCCAGCTCACTTGCGTGATCGCCGGCAGCAGGCCCCGCACCAGCCAGCGGCTGCGACGGCGGCGCAGGGGCCCGAGCCCCTGGCCCCAGAGCAGCACGGGCTTGCCCAGGCTGCGGGCCAGCAGCACCAGACAGCCGTAGTACACCAGGCTCAGGAAACTGGTGGAGTCCTGCAGCAGGCTGCCGCCGCCGAACACCAGGGCATCGCAGCCGCCCAGGGCCGCCATCACGGCGCCCAGGTCGGTGCGATCCACGCAGGCCACGCCGAAGCGTTGCCGCACCAACGCCTGATCCCGCGCCGTGACAACGGGGCGGCAGCCCGGTGGCAGGCTGGCCAGCAGCACCTCCAGCAGGGCGTCGTCGCCGAGGTTGTGCTCGCCGTAATAGCCCACCAGCAGGGGGCGTTCACGCAGGGGCATGGCGGGCAGGGGGGCAGGCGCCATCCCTACCACCGCAAGCGGCCGGGGTCGCCCGGGGAGCCGGGGAGCCGCTCAGACAGTGGTGCTCCCACCCAGGCCGCCAGAACCCCGGCGCCGAAGCCCGAGGCATGGCCGATCCAGCTGACCCCCGGCGGACTGAACAGGGGCAGCAGCGACGGCAGCAGCCCCCCGTAGGCCACCACGCAGCCCACGGAGAGCAGGATCGGCCAGGGCCGCCGCTCCACCAGGCCCACCGCCAGCAGGTAGCCCAGCAGGCCGTAGACCACACCGGAGAGGCCATGGCTGGCGTTGTGCCACAGCAGCCACACCGGCAAGGAGCAGAGCAACACCGAGGCCCAGACGCGCAGGTAGGGCCGCAGGCCGCGGGAGAGCACCAGCCAGGAGAGCGGCAGGAACCAGAGCGAATTGCTGAACAGGTGCGCGAAGCCGCCATGGCTGAAGGGCGACGTGAACACCCCCCACACCGGCCCTCCCGGCACCAGCGGCAGGTTCCAGCGGCCGCCGAACAGCAGCTGATCCAGCAGCTCCTGCAGCCAGGGCACCGCCAGGATCAGCACGGGAAGCAACAGGCGGGCGCGCAGGCCCATGGGCTCGGTCGCCACGGAGGGGTGGATCTCAGTGCCAGAGTCTGGCCATGCACGCGCTCTCCCTGACGACCTGGTGGATCCACATCGCCTCGGTGCTGGAGTGGATCGCCGCCATCGCTGCCGTGCACAGCTACGGGCAGCGGCGGCGGGAGGGCGGCTGGCGCTGGCTGGCGCTGGCCATGCTGCCGGCCCTTTTGAGCGCCATGGCCGCCTGCACCTGGCACCTGTTTGACAACACCGCCGCCCTGGAGGGCCTGGTGGTGCTGCAGGCCGGCTGCACCCTGCTGGGCAACGGCGCCCTGGCCATCGCCGCCCTGCACCTGCTGCGCCTGCAGCGCGCTTCACAACCCCCAGGCGCCGGATGACAGCGTTGCCGCAGCTGATGCAGGCCCTGCTGGAGCGGCTGGGCTCGGTGGATCCAGGACCCCTGTTTGTGCTCTCCCTGCTGCCCTATCTGCTGTTTCTGTGGTGGGCGCGGCAGGTTCAGGCCTTCCCCAGGCTCGCCCTGCGGGGTTTTCAGCTCACCCTGCTGTTCGTGGCGGTGACGATCGTGGCCGCCGTGGCGGCCGAGCAGTTCTGGGGCCGCCAGCTGGCCGATGTGGATCCGCTGCACGGCGGCGCCGAGGCCTTTCTCACCCTGGCCAACCTGGTGGTGGTGCTGGGCTTCGTCGGCCAGAGCCCGCCACCGCAGCCACCAGAGCCCGGAGCCGGCGAATGAACAAGTCTTAAGGCACGCGGCCCAGGGCTGCGCAGCCCCAGAAGATGGGGTGTCGGCTCCTGATCCATGTTCGCTCCTCTTCTGGCTGTGGCCCCCGCCACCCTCACCTGGTCGCCGAAGGTGGCGTTGGTGATGATCATCTGCAACGTGATCGCCATCGCGATCGGCAAGGCCACCATCAAGCAGCCCAACGTGGGTCTGCAACTGCCCAACAGCTCCCTGTTCGGCGGCATGAGCCACGGGGCCATGCTCGGCACCCTGAGCCTGGGCCACATCCTCGGCATCGGCACCATCCTGGGCCTCGCCTCCCGCGGCGTCGTCTGAGCGCCTCAGCGCCAACCCGGCAGGTAGGGCAGGGCCCGCAGCCCATAGCGCTCAAAGCGGTAGTCAAACAGCAGGGCGGAGAGATCCTCCGCCCTGCGGGTTTCCAGGCCCCTGAGCAGGCGGTCGAGATGACGATCGCCCGCCCCCTGATCCAGGCCCAGCCAGATACGCCGGGCCAGACGGCCACTCAGGCTCCAGCGCCATCCCAGGGCTGAAGCCAGCCGAAGCCGATAATCGCGCAGCAGCGCCCCGGGCCCCAAGCCGTCCTGCAGCAGCAGTGGCCCGAGCACATCGGCGCTGGCCATGGCGTGGCGAATGCCCTCGCCGCCGAGCAGATTGGCGGTGCTCACGGCATCCCCCAGCCCCAGCAGCCGGCCGTGGCCATGGGCCTCGCGGCGTTCCACCGTGCTGCGGATCAGGCCGCCGTGGCGATCCAGCACCCGGGCCCGGTCCAGCCCCAGCCGTTGCAGCAGGCGCGCCAGCTCCGGGCCGAGGGGCAGGTGTTCGCTACGGCCATCCAGCAGCCGGCAGACCCCCACCTTGAGCTGGCCGGGGGCCATCGGGAACACCCAGCCGTAGCCCTGACGCACCCAGTCGCTGCCGAGGCAGAAGGTGAGCCGATCGGCCCAGCGCTCGCCCAGCTTCGGGTCCACCTCCAGCAACCACTCCACCCCCAGGCCTCGCACCAGCGTCCCCTGGCCCGGGGCGGGCTCACCCAGCAGCGCCCGGGACTGGCCGCTGGCATCCACCACCCAGCGGCTCTCGATGCTGCGGGGCGTGGTGCTGCCCGGGGGACACAGCCAGGTGCGCATGGCCTGGCCCCCTGAAGCCCCGCAGGCCACAGCACGCCAGCCGAGCCGCAGTTCCACCCCCAGCTGACGGGCCTGCTCCGCCTGCCAGCAGCGCAGAGCACCGAAGTCCAGCACCGCACCCAGAGGGCGCCGGCCCCACCACTGCCGTTGCCCGGCGGCGGGGCCCAGCAACTGCCAACCGCTCCAGCGAGAAGCGATCACCTGCTCGGGTAGTCCGAGGCCCTGCAGCGCCGCCAGCGGCAAGGCCGCGCTGCTGAAGGCCGCATGGGCCAGATCGGCCAGCCGATCCACCAGCATCACCCGGGCGCCGGCCCGGGCCAGCTGCAACGCCAACCTGCCGCCGGCCGGGCCGGCCCCCACCACAAGCACATCGAGACGCTCGCCCGGGCTCCTCACAGGAGCCAAGGGGCTCAGACCGCCAGGGGCTTCACCGGCATCGAGAGCCGCAGGCCGGTCCCGAAGCGCTCCAGGATCCTGTCCGCCATCTGGGGCGGTGTGAGGCCGAGGGCGCTCTTGCTCTGGGCCGGTGAGGCGTGGTCCACCAGCTGGTCGGGAATGCCGATGCGCAGCACCGGCACGAGCACGTCGTGGTCGTTGAGGCACTCGGTGATGGCGGCGCCGAAGCCCCCCGGCAGACAGCCCTCCTCCATGGTCACCACCCGGCCGATGCGCCGGGCCATCGGCAGGATCAGGGCCTCATCCAGGGGCCGGATGAAGCGGGCATTGATCACGGCGGCCCGGATGCCCTGCTCCTGCAACAGACCGGCGGTGGCCATGGCCGGATACACCATGGCGCCATAGGCCACGATCAGCAGGTCATCGCCATCGGCGAGCAGTTCGCCTCGGCCGATCTCCAGAGGCTCGAAGCCCTCCTCGGCCAGGGGAGCCCCTTCGCCCTCGCCCCGGGGAATGCGCAGGGCGCAGGGTCCGCTGTGCTGGATGGCGGTGATCAGCATGCGCTGCAGTTCGGCCTCATCCTTCGGGGCCATCACGGCGAAGTTGGGCACCGCCCGCAGGTAGCTGATGTCGTACTGGCCCTGGTGGGTGGGGCCGTCGGCGCCGACGATGCCGGCGCGGTCGAGCACGAAGGTGACCGGCAGCTTCTGGATGCCCACGTCGTGGATCAGCTGGTCGAAGGCCCGCTGCAGGAAGGTGCTGTAGATGGCACACACGGGGCTGAGGCCCTCGCAGGCCATCCCGGCCGCCATGGTCACGGCGTGCTGCTCGGCGATGCCCACATCGAAGTATTGATCGGGCACAGCCTTCTCGAGCAGATCGAGGCCCGTGCCGGTGGCCATGGCGGCCGTGATCCCCACCACGAGCGGATCCTGCTCGCAGATCTTCACCAGCGTCTGGCCGAACACCTTGCTGTAGCTGGGCGGCTTGGGCTTGCTGGAGGGGTAGGCCTTGCCACTGACCAGGTCGAAGGCGCCCTGGGCGTGGTAACCCACCTGATCGGCTTCGGCATAGGGGTAGCCCTTGCCCTTGGTGGTGGCCACATGCACCAGCACCGGGCCGTCGTGGGCGTGGGCCTGTTGGAACACCTTCACCATGCCGGCGATGTCATGGCCGTCGATCGGGCCCATGTAGGTGAAGCCCAGCTCCTCGAACACGGCGCCCAGCTTGGGCACCGCCAGCCGCTTCATGCTCTCCTTGAGGTTCTTCAGTTCAGGCGGCAGCTCGCCGTGCATGAACGGCAGGTGCTTGATCGCCTCCTCGGCGTTGTCCTGCAGGAACTGCAGCGGCGGGCTGTGCCGCATGCGGTTGAGGTGGGTGGAGAGGGCCCCCACCGGCGGGCTGATCGACATGTCGTTGTCGTTGAGCACCACCAGCAGCCGGGTGTGGGGCAGATGGCCGGCGTGGTTGATCGCCTCCAGAGCCATGCCGCCGGTGAGGGCACCGTCGCCGATCACGGCCACACATTTGAAGTCTTCGCCGCGGCGGTCGCGGGACAGGGCCATGCCCAAAGCGGCGGAGATCGAAGTGCTGGCGTGGCCGGCGCCGAAGTGGTCGAAGCTGCTCTCGCTGCGCTTGAGATAGCCCGCCACGCCTCCCTGCTGACGCAGGGTGTGGAAATCCTTGTAGCGACCGGTGATCAGCTTGTGGGGATAGGCCTGGTGGCCAACATCCCATACCACCTTGTCGTGGTCGAGGTCGAGGGTCTGGTACAGGGCCAGGGTGAGTTCCACCACTCCGAGGCCCGGACCGAGGTGGCCGCCGCTGGTGCTCACCACCTCGAGGTGGCGCTCCCGGATCTGGCGGCCGATCGCTTCGAGCTCGGCGGTACTGAGGCCGTGCAGCTGGTTGGGGTGGCTCAGCTCGCTGAGATGCATCACGACCCTGGCGTTGTGAGCAATCTAGGGGGTTCCCCTGGGGCACCTGCGCAGATTGCGACACTGGGGACATGAGCCAGCAGCCCCGAAACCCCAGCGCCGATGTCGCTCCGGCAGAGGTGGCCCCAGACCCCGACGGCTATCTGCAACGCATCCTGCGGGCCAGGGTCTACGACGTGGCGATCGAATCGCCCCTGGATCCGGCCCCCAACCTCTCCAGCCGGCTGGGCAACCAGGTGCTGCTCAAGCGGGAGGATCTGCAGCCGGTGTTCAGCTTCAAGCTGCGCGGCGCCTACAACAAGATGGTGGGGCTCAGCCCGGCTGAGCTGGAGCGGGGCGTGATCGCCGCCAGCGCCGGCAACCACGCCCAGGGGGTGGCCCTCGGCGCCCAGCGGCTGGGCTGCCGGGCCGTGATCGTGATGCCGGTCACCACGCCTGAGATGAAGGTGCGGGCCGTGGCCGCCAGGGGCGCCGAGGTGGTGCTGCATGGCGACACCTACGACGACGCCTATGGCCATGCCCTGCAGCTGGCGGCGGAGGCTGGCCTCAGCTTCATCCACCCGTTCGACGATCCCGATGTGATCGCCGGCCAGGGCACGATCGGCCTCGAAATCCTGCGGCAGTGCTCCCATCCACCCGATGTGATCTACGTGGCGGTGGGGGGCGGCGGGCTGATCGCCGGCATCSYCRYCTMCKTYRMSRSCCTNNCNTGGCSSGGGGTGCAGATCGTGGGGGTGGAGCCGCGCGATGCCGACGCCATGGCACGCTCCCTGGCCTGTGGCGAGCGGGTGCGGTTGGAGCAGGTGGGGCTGTTCGCCGATGGCGTGGCCGTGCGCCAGGTGGGTCGCCACACCTTCGCCCTGGCCCAGCGCCATGTGGATCGGATGGTGACCGTGAGCAGCGACGAGATCTGCGCCGCCATCAAGGACGTGTTCGAGGACACCCGCTCGATCCTCGAGCCCGCCGGCGCCCTGGCCGTGGCCGGCATGAAGGTGGACGTGGAAGGCCAGGGGCTCCAGGACCGCACCCTGGTGGCGGTGGCCTGCGGCGCCAACATGAATTTCGATCGGCTGCGCTTCGTGGCCGAGCGGGCTGAGCTGGGCGAGGAGCGCGAGGCGATGCTGGCCGTGGAGATCCCCGAGCAGCCCGGCAGCCTGCGGCGCTTCTGCCAGATGCTGGGGGATCGCAGCCTCACCGAGTTCAGCTACCGCCTGGCGGACCCTCGCCGGGCCCACATCTTTGTGGGAGTGCAAATTCAGGGCCATGCCGACACCCGGGCCCTGCTGGCCAGCCTGGAGGCCTCCGGCTTCCCCTGCCTCGACCTCAGCTGCAACGAGCTGGCAAAGCTGCACCTGCGCCACATGGTGGGGGGGCGGCTGCCGGCCAGTGCGGGCAAGGCCCTCGACCAGGGCGAGGAACTGCTGTACCGCTTCGAGTTTCCCGAGAAGCCCGGCGCCCTGATGGCCTTCGTGAACGCCCTGCAGGCCAGCTGGAACATCAGCATCTTTCACTACCGCAACCACGGCGCCGACGTGGGGCGCATCGTGGTGGGGGTGCAGGTGCCGCCCGGGGAGCGGGGAACCTGGCAGGAGTTTCTGGACGGGCTGGGCTACAGCCACTGGGACGAGAGCACCAACCCGGCCTACCGGCTCTTCCTCGGCTCCAACGGCTGAGGGGAGACATCCCTGCGGCTCTCCCTTAGTTTGCTGGCACCACCAGGGCCGAGTGCCATGGGTGTCGACCCCGAAGCCAGCACGCCTGAAGCCGAGAACCCCGAGGCCAGCCTCCCCGAGGCCAGTCCTGCTGGGCCGAAGCCCCTGAACCTGTCGCTGCCGGCCCACCTGGAGGCGATCCTCTATCTCAAGGGCCGCCCCCTGAGCCTCTCCGAACTGGCTGCCATCGCCGGGGTGGACAACGACAGCGCCGAGCTGGGCCTGATCACCCTGATGGCCGACTACGCCCACCGCGACACGGCCCTGGAGATCAGCCAGGACGGCCACACCTACGGTCTGCAACTGCGCGAGAGCCTGGCGGAACTGGTGCAGAACCTGGTGCCGGTGGACCTCTCCACGGCGGCCCTGCGCACCCTGGCCACGGTCGCCCTCAAGAAGCGCATCCTGCAGTCGGAGCTGGTGGAGCTGCGCGGCTCCGGCGCCTACGACCACATCAAGGCCCTGCTCGCCGAGGACTTCATCGAGCGACGGCGCCAGAGCGATGGCCGCTCCTACTGGCTCAGCCTCAGCGAGAAATTCCATCGCACCTTTGCGGTGAAAGCCGAGGAACTGCAGCCCCGGCCGCGCCGCTCTGCATAGAGTCGGGGTTCATCCCACAGGCCCATGCAAGTTGCCGCCCAGGTGCTGAGCGTTCTGAGCAACACGCTGCAGATCTATTCCCTGCTCCTGCTGGTGCGGGTGCTGCTCAGCTGGTTCCCCAACCTCGACTGGAGCAATCCGGTGCTCTCGAGCGTGAGCTCGATCACCGATCCCTACCTCAACGTGTTTCGCGGCCTGATCCCGCCGATCGGCGGCCTCGACCTCTCGGCGATCCTCGCCTTCCTCGCCCTCAGCCTGGGCCAGCAGCTGCTGGGCAGCGCCAGCGTCAGCATGATGGCCTCCCTCTATTGAGCCAGCTCCTGTTCCAGGGGCAGCAGTTCGTCGTCGGCTCCGGCGCGGACGCGTACCGGGGCGCTGAAGCCCCGGGCCTTGACGTTGCGGAAGCGAATCGGCTCAGGCGTTCCCGCCGGCACCGAAACACGCAGGGCGAAGGTGGAACGGCCTGGAGGCACGTCGCCGATGGATCCCACCCTGGAGCGGTTCTGGAGCACCGGTTCACCGCTGGCATCCACGATCAGGGCGAACACATCGGTGTCGACCACGGGCTTGCGGCTGCTGTTCAGCACCGTGCCCCGCATGGCGTAGCAGCTGGGGGCTGCGGCCCGCCTCAGATCGGGCTGGGCGGCCACATCATCCGCCGGGCAGGGATCCAGGGTCACGTCGTTGACCTTGAGATCGAGGCCCCAGGCCGGCGGCGCCAGCACCAGCAGCAGGGCGAGCAGCAGCGCCGGCAGCCACCGACGCTGGCCAAGCGGCCTGACAGGGCTCCCAGAGCGCGTCCGGTGGGACAACGGAACAGGGGCTGAGCGGAACTGGAGCATGGGGGAACCTGGCTGGGAAGCAGAGCTGGGTCGCGCCTCAGCGCAGGTCACCATCGCCTGAGATCACGTTACGGGCGGCGCGACTCGCCAGTTTGTCCAGGTTGGCACTGGCCACGGCGTCGAGGTCGAGCTCCAGCTCGGTGGCCAGCTGGGCCACGTACCAGAGCACATCGCCCAGTTCGAGCTGCAGGGCCTGGCGCACCTCCTGGCTGAACACACCGCCGCGGTCGCGCAGCACCTTCTTCACCTTGTCGGCCACCTCGCCCGACTCGCCGCACAGGCCGAGGGTGGGGTAGATGGGATTCTCACCGGCGCCGGGATAGACAGCGGTCTGGCGCGAGCGCTCCTGGTAGGTCCGAAAGTCCATCCAAGCCAGCACCAAAACTGGGCCGATGGTAGTTTCAACCTATAGATCGCCACTGCGATGCCCCAACCCGATCTCATGCGTCGCACCAAGATCGTCGCCACGATCGGGCCCGCCACCGAGTCCCACCAGCAGCTCAAGGCTCTGATCCACGCCGGGGCCACCACGTTCCGACTCAACTTCTCCCACGGCGATCACAGCGAACACGCTGCCCGCATCGAGGCGATCCGCGAGGTGTCCGTGGAACTCGGCGAACATGTGGGCATCCTCCAGGACCTGCAGGGCCCGAAGATCCGCCTGGGCCGGTTCGTGGATGGCCCGATCACGCTGGCGCAAGGGGCCCGCTTCAGTCTCACCTCCAGAGATGTGGCCTGCAACCAGGAGATCGCCACCGTCACCTACGGCAGATTGGCCGATGAGGTGACTCCCGGCAGCCGCATCCTGCTGGATGACGGCCGGGTGGAAATGCTGGTGGAAGAGGTGGACATCCCCCAGCAGACCCTGCACTGCAGCGTCACCGTTGGAGGTGTGCTCAGCAACAACAAGGGCGTGAACTTCCCGGATGTGCAGCTCTCGATCCGGGCTCTCACTGACAAAGACCGCGAGGATCTGGCCTTCGGGCTTCAGCACGGCGTCGACTGGGTGGCGCTCAGCTTCGTGCGCAATCCCTCCGACCTGCTGGAGATCAAGGAACTGATCGCCAGCCATGGCCACGACACACCGGTGGTGGCCAAGATCGAAAAATTCGAGGCCATCGATCAGATTGATGACATCCTCATGCTCTGCGACGGCGTGATGGTGGCCCGAGGCGATCTGGGCGTGGAGATGCCGGCTGAAGAAGTGCCGCTGCTGCAGAAGGAATTGATCCGCAAGGCCAACAGCCTGGGCATACCGGTGATCACGGCCACCCAGATGCTCGATTCGATGGTGAGCTGTCCGCGGCCCACCAGGGCCGAGGTGAGCGATGTGGCCAACGCCATCCTGGATGGCACCGATGCCGTGATGCTCTCCAACGAAAGCGCCGTGGGCGACTTTCCCGTGGAGGCCGTGGCCACGATGGCCACCATCGCCCGTCGCATCGAGCGCGACTACCCGATGCGGCAGATCGACAGCCGCATGGCCACCACCATTCCCAATGCGATCTGCCAGGCGGTGAGCAACATCGCCCGCAATCTCAATGCCGCCGCGATCCTGCCCCTCACCTCCAGCGGCGCCACTGCCCGCAATGTGAGCAAGTTCCGGCCCAGCACCCCGATCCTGGCGATCACCAGCGAAGCCCAGGTGGCCCGCCAGCTGCAACTGATCTGGGGCGTGAATCCGCTGCTGGTGGCGGAGCAGACCTCCAGCACCAGCACCTTCAGCCTGGCCATGGGCCTGGCCCGCGACCGCGGCTACCTCCAGGACGGCGACCTGGTGGTTCAGACGGCTGGCACCCTCTCCGGGGTGAGCGGCTCCACCGACTTCATCAAGGTGGGCATCGTCACGGCGGTGCTCTCCCAGGGGGTGGGCATCGGCACCGGCTCGATCAGCGGCCGGGTGCGCTTGGTGGGTTGCCCTGAGGAGGCCGTCGCCATCCAGATGGGCGAGATCCTGGTGGTGCGCGAAACCAGCGCCGCCTACGAGGAGGTCTTTCACCGGGCCAAGGCTGTGATCACCGAAAGCGGCGGCCGCGAGAGTCATGCCGCTGTGACGGCCGAGCTCACCGGCATCCCCGCCATCGTGGGGGTCACGGGCGCCCTCGAGACCCTGCTCGACGGCGAGATCGTGACCCTGGATCTGCTGCATGGCCTGGTGCACCGGGGGGCCAGGAGCCACAACGCCGACCCCATCGGCGCCATCGTCTGACCATCACGTTCTGCCCCACGCCATGGCCTCGAAGCTGCCCCTGGGCGAAACCGTGGGCATGGCCCTCTCCACCCTGAGGGCCAACCGCCTGCGCAGCCTGCTCACCATGCTGGGCATCGTGATCGGCAATGCCTCGGTGATCACCCTGGTGGGGGTGGGTCGGGGTGCCCAGAACCTGGCCGAGGGCCAGCTCAGCAACCTGGGCGCCAATGTGCTGTTTGTGGTGCCGGGCAACAACGACACCCGGCGCCAGGGGATCGACTTCCCCAAGACGCTGGTGCTGGAGGACGCTGAGGCGATCGCCGAACAGGTGCCCACCGTGAAACGGGTGGCACCCCAGATCACCCTCAGCGAGGTGGTGCAGGCGGGGGGGTTGAGCAGCACCGCCTCGGTGAATGGCATCACCCCGGAATTCCTGCCCGTGCGCCAGTTCGAGATGGCCCGGGGGCGCTTCATCTCGGCCAACGACATGGAGGCTGCCGCCAGCGTGACCGTGATCGGCCCCGACCTGGCCGACAAGATGTTCCCGGGGGGCACGGCCGTGGGGCGCACCCTGCGGATCCGCACCCAGCCCTTTGAGGTGATCGGCGTGCTGGAGGCCAAGGGGGCCGTGTTCGGCCAGAACCAGGACGAGAACGCCTACGTGCCGCTCAGCGCCATGGTGAGCAAGCTCTCGGGGCGGGATCCCACCTATGGGGTGAGCCTCAACTTCATCAGCGTGGAAGCCCGGGATGGCGACAGCACCGGCGCTGCAGCCTTCCAGATCACCAACCTGCTGCGCCAGCGCCACAACATCCTGCGGGAAGACGACTTCGCCGTGCGCTCCCAGCAGGATGCGCTCACGATCGTGAGCACGATCACCGGCGGTCTCACGCTGATGCTGGCGGCCATCGGCGCCGTGTCCCTGCTGGTGGGCGGCATCGGCATCATGAACATCATGCTGGTGTCGGTGAGCGAGCGCACCGAGGAGATCGGCCTGCGCAAGGCCCTGGGGGCGCGCAGCGGCGACGTGCTGCTGCAGTTCCTGGTGGAGTCGCTGGTGCTGGCCAGCCTGGGCGGGGCGATCGGCACTGCGGTGGGCATCGGCACGGTGAGCCTGGTGGCCCTGGTGACGCCCCTACCAGCGACGATCGGCGCCGGCACGGTGCTGCTCACCGTGGGACTCTCAGGATCCATCGGCCTGTTCTTCGGGGTGGTGCCGGCGCGCCGGGCCGCCGGCCTCGACCCGATCGTGGCCCTGCGCAGCCTCTAGCCCCAATCCCAAAGAAAACCTTAAGACAGGCAAACCGTGGCGAAGGCCACCAAGCGGGCGATTGATTCGATGCGTTTATGGGTGGTATCGAATGTGGTGAGACCCTTGGGCTGGCTGGAATGCGGCTACCGGAACAGCAGCGATCGCATGGTGATCGCCCGCTGCGTGGGGCCTGAGGAATTTTTCCTCGAGCGCGTCGTGTTCCCCTTCGAACTGCTCAGCTTCTCCTGCCCGGCCGACTCCGAGCTCAAGATCTGGACCCATGGCCTGGGCGGGCCTGAACTGCTGGAAACCGTGGCCGTGGACGACCTGGTGATCGAGACCGGCTCAGCAGCCATCCCCCTGACCCAGGCTGCCCCTGAGCTGGACGAGAGCCATGGCACACCGCTGGTTCCTCAGGAGCTGATCCAGCCGCCCTTCTCTGCTCCAGGACCGGAAGCAGGCCCAACCCCCCGCAGCCAGTACGCCAACCCCCTGACGTACCAGGCCATCAGCGCCGCCGCTCTGGTGCAGGCCTGGGGCACCGCTGGCTGAATCCAGGCTGCGGCGGTCCGAAAGCCAGGCGGCACCGTTACACTTGTTAAGAAAGTGTCTCAGCTATGAATCAGCGCTGGCGATTGATTGCTCTCTGGTTGCTGCCGCTGGCGGTGGTGGCCTTCCTCGGCTGGCAGATCCTCAGCAGCGGAGGGATCTCCAATCCCAGCCAGGGCGGAGCCACCACCGCGCCTCGCAACGCGGCCGTGGCCCGCATGAGCTACGGCCGCTTCCTCGACTACGTGGATGCTGGCCGGGTCACCGCGGTGGACATCTTTGACGGTGGCCGCAGCGCTGTGATCGAAGCGGTGGATCCCGAGCTCGACAACCGTGTGCAGCGCCTGCGGGTGGACCTGCCCGGCGTCGCTCCCGAGCTGGTGAATCAGCTCAAGGAGCAGGGCATCAGCTTCGACATCCATCCCCCCAAGCAGGCGCCGCCGGCCCTGGGCCTCCTCGGCAACCTGCTATTCCCGCTGCTGCTGATCGGCTCGCTGATCTTCCTGGCACGCCGCTCCAGCGGCATGCCAGGCGGCCCCGGCCAGGCGATGCAGTTCGGCAAGACCAAGGCCCGCTTCGCGATGGAGGCCGAAACCGGCGTCAAATTCGACGACGTGGCTGGCGTGGAGGAGGCCAAGCAGGACCTCGAGGAGGTGGTGACCTTCCTCAAGACCCCCGAGCGCTTCACCTCCGTGGGCGCCAAGATCCCCAGAGGCGTGCTGCTGGTGGGCCCCCCCGGCACCGGCAAGACCCTGCTTGCCAAGGCCATCTCTGGTGAGGCCGGTGTGCCCTTCTTCTCCCTCTCCGGCTCGGAGTTCGTGGAGATGTTCGTGGGCGTGGGTGCCAGCCGCGTGCGCGACCTGTTCAAGCGCGCCAAGGAGAACAGCCCCTGCCTGATCTTCATCGATGAGATCGACGCCGTGGGGCGCCAGCGGGGCGCCGGTGTGGGCGGCGGCAACGACGAGCGGGAGCAGACCCTCAACCAGCTGCTCACCGAGATGGACGGCTTCGAGGGCAACAGCGGCATCATCATCATCGCCGCCACCAACCGGGCCGATGTGCTCGATTCGGCCCTGCTGCGCCCGGGCCGCTTCGACCGTCAGGTGCAGGTGGATGTGCCCGACATCAAGGGGCGCCTCTCGATCCTGAAGGTGCACTCCCGCAACAAGAAGCTCGCCGATGACGTGAGCCTGGAGATGATTGCCCGCCGCACCCCGGGCTTCTCCGGTGCCGACCTGGCCAACCTGCTCAATGAGGCCGCCATCCTCACGGCCCGTCGCCGCAAGGAGGCCACCGGCCTGGCAGAGATCGACGACGCCGTGGATCGGGTGATCGCAGGCATGGAGGGCAAGCCTCTCACCGATGGCCGCAGCAAGCGCCTGATCGCCTACCACGAGGTGGGCCATGCCCTGGTGGGCACCCTGGTGAAGTCCCACGACCCGGTGCAGAAAGTCACCCTGATCCCCCGCGGCCAGGCCCAGGGGCTCACCTGGTTCTCCCCCGATGAGGAGCAGATGCTGGTGAGCAAGGCACAGCTGCGGGCCCGCATCATGGGCGCCCTGGGGGGCCGTGCTGCCGAAGAGGTGGTGTTCGGCCATGCGGAGGTGACCACCGGCGCCGGGGGCGACATCCAGCAGGTGGCTTCGATCGCCCGCCAGATGGTGACCCGCTTCGGCATGAGCGACCTGGGCCAGTTCTCCCTGGAAGCAGGCAACCAGGAGGTGTTCCTGGGCCGCGACCTCATGACCCGCAGCGACGCCTCCGACCGCATGGCCAGCCGCATCGACGTGGCCGTGCACCAGATCGTCGAGAGCTGCTACAAGGACACCGTGAAGCTGGTGGCTGAGCACCGCACCTGCATGGACCGGGTGGTGGAGCTGCTGATCGAGAAGGAGAGTCTCGATGGCGAGGAATTCAGGGCCATTGTGTCGGAATTCGCCACCGTTCCCGAGAAGGAGCGCTTCTCGCCCCTGATCGTCGAACCGGCCCTGCCCAGCAGCTGACCACCACTCTGAACAGCACAAAGCCCGGCCTAGGCCGGGCTTTTTTCTTCAGACCTGAAGCACGGCTTTTCAGACCGGACGCACGGGGCGTTTTTCGATCACTTTGTCGATCAGGCCATAGCCCACCGCTTCGGCCGGCGACATGAAGAAATCGCGGTCTGTGTCCTCTTCAATCCGGGGCATGGGCTGGCCGGTGCGATCAGAGAGCTCCTGATTCAGCTTCTGCTTGAGGTAGAGGATCTCATCGGCCTGGATACGGATGTCGCTGGCCTGACCGCGGGCGCCCCCCAGGGGCTGGTGGATCATGATCCGGGAATGGGTGAGGCTGCTGCGTTTGCCCTTGGTGCCGGCACAGAGCAGAAAGGCGCCCATCGAGGCGGCCAGGCCGACGCAGACCGTTTGCACATCGGGCTTGATGTGCTGCATGGTGTCGAAGATCCCGAGGCCGTCATACACCGATCCCCCCGGGGAATTGATGTAGAGGAAGATGTCCTTCTCAGGATCTTCCGCTTCCAGAAACAACAGCTGGGCAACGATGCGGTTGGCCGATTCGGCTGTGACGGGCTCTCCGAGAAACACGATCCGCTCGCGCAGCAGCCGCGAGTAGATGTCAAAGGCGCGTTCCCCCCGGCCCGACTCCTCAATCACAATCGGAATCATGGACCTGGACAGTGAACTGGCTCGATCCTACTGAGCGTGGGCGGCTAGGGTCGCCGCACCTGAACCGACAAGCAGCGTGAGCGCCGCCCTGACCGTCTCCGACAGCAAGCGCGCTTTTCATCGCGCCTTCCCCCATGTGATCGCGCCCCTCTACCGGCGCATGGTGGATGAACTGCTGGTGGAACTCCACCTGCTGAGCCGCCAACAGGGCTTCTCGGCCAACGGCCTGTTCGCCTGTGGCCTGGTGCAGGTGTTTGACGGTTTTGCCCGTGGTTACCGCCCGCCCGAGCACAAGCCCCAGCTTCTCGCGGCCCTCTGCAGTGCCACCGGCTTCGATGCCGCCCAGCTGCGCCAGGAATCGGACAGCTGCCGCGCCGCCATGGGCCACCACAGCGTGGATGCGGTGAAGGGCTGGATCGAGGCCCAGGGGGAGGGTGCTCCTGAGCCCCTGGCCTCCGCCCTGGCCAGCATCCGTGAGCCTGGCTTCCACTATTCCCGCTTGATGGGCGTGGGGCTGTTGAGCCTGCTGGAGCAGGCCCAGGGCGCCGATGCCATGGATCCCGCCACCCTGCGCGGCTACGCCCACGACCTCGGCGGCGCCATGGGGCTGCTGCGGGAGCGGCTCGACAAGGACCTCAGCCTCTACGCCAGCAACCTGGAGAAGCTCGCCCAGGCCGTGGAGCTGATGGAGGAAACCGTGGCGGCCGAGCGCCGCAAGCGCGAGCGTCAGCAGGCGGGCCTCAGCGGCCTGGCGCCGGCGGAGGATCCTGCGGCCGGGGAGACTCAGGCACCGGAAGGGGCTGAAAAGACGGAGCCGCAGGCGTCAGCCACAGACGCGCCCACAGCCGGCTGATCGCCTCGTTCTGATCGGCCGGGCGCTGCGCTTCCACATCCAGGCTCTCCGCCTGCATCAGCGGTCCAGGCAGGGTTTCGGGCAGCAGGCCCAGGGCCCCGAGCTTGCGGGGACGAAGCCTGAGGCTGAGCAGCGGGGCGGCGTCGCCCTGCGCCAAAGCAGCTCCGGGACCAGCCGTGGGGGCCGGCCCCAGGAACATCAGCAGCTCCGGGGCACTCCCGGGCCGGTTCAGCCAGCGCCAGCCTCCCACCACCTGGCCGTCCTGCCGCTGCCAGAGGCTGGTGGGCAGGGTGGCTGAGCCGCCAGGGGGTCCACCAGCCGCCGGGGGCAGGCTCTCCAGGCCCTCGCCCTCCAGCACCGGCCCAAGGCGGCCCAGGAATTCCGCCCAGGCCTGGCGCTGTTCTGCTGCAGGGGCGAGCTGCAGCGTGATCGCCGCCTGGAAGGGGCCCGCCCCCACGGCCCGCACGCCGAGACGGAAAGGGGTGCTGCGCAGGCGCCGCAGGTCGGCGTCATCGACGCCATAGCGCGACAGCAGCGGATCACGGATCAACTGCCGGTTGAGCAACCCCTGCAGCAGCACCTCCAGGGTGCGGCCCTGCAGGGTGAGCAGGCTGCCCGGTGGCCAGGCTGGAGCCKMGGCYCCAGCCGGCCGGGCGGCGGCCTCCGCCTGTGGCACAGAGGCCAGCAGAGCCGTGCTGCCC
>NZ_JADEWP010000126.1:0-7398 GCF_015207535.1 Cyanobium sp. LEGE 06143
GTACTCCCCGCTTCCCCGCCCCGGACCGTCCTGATCCGGAGGCGCGGCTCCTGGCTGCCGTGGCTGAGCGCGATGGCCCCCTGGCCCGCCGCCTGGGTGAGCGGTTCGTGCACCGCCGCGGCGTGGTCGCCCTTGAGAGCCTGCTGCAGCGCAAGCTGGAACCCATCCAAGGCGCCGAGGCCTGCAACTGGCTTGCCGCCCTGGTGGGAGTGGAACCACAGGTGAGGCCGGCGGCCGAGGATGGGGCCCAGGCTCCTCTTGTGGCGGTCGCCGCCGCAGAGCCACGGGCCAAGGACGTGATCGACGAGGCTCCCGTGGCTGATCCCTGGGCACCGGTTGCGTCCGGCCTGGAGGGAATGGGCGGTTTCAGTGCCGCTCTTAGCTCTGCCGCAACTCTGGACTCCGCGGGCGCAGAGTCCGGGGCGGCTCTGATCGCGTCCTGGCTGGAGGATCTGGAACAAGAGCAGGCAGAGCTGGGCCAGCTTGCTGAGGCCTGGAAGCCCGCTGCTGAGCAGCTCGCTGATGCTGAGCCCGAGGTGGCTGATCCCCGGCCGGGCGAGCCGAAGCTGGCTGCCCTCCAGGCTTCCGACCTGATGGTGTTCGCAGGGGGCGGATCTGCAGCTTCGTCCCCGGCCCATGCAGCCCCGCTGCCGGCGCAGCAGGTCGATCGTGACCCCCTGCTGCGCCGCCTCCAGCTGGTGGCTACCCCCAACGGCCAGGCCCCTGGAACCGTAGGGCCCGCGCCGGTGCCGGCCTCGCTGGCACGCCTGCGCTCGTGGCTCCATGACGATCAGCTGCCGGAGGCGAGCTGAGCATGGCCAAGGCGCCATGGCCCCGGGGGCTGATCGTGTCGGTGCAGGCCCCGGAGGGATCACCCATGCGTCACCCCGAGGTGATCGCGGCCATGGCGGAGGCCAGCCTCAACCAGGGCGCCAGCGGGGTGCGGCTGGAGAGTCCCGAACACATCGGTGCGGTGCGTCGGCGCTGCCCGGAGGCCCTGATCGTGGGGCTCTGGAAGCGCACCTACCCCGGCAGTGCGGTGTATATCACCCCCACCTGGATCGACATCCAGGCCGTGTGGGCGGCTGGGGCCGATGTGGTGGCCATCGATGCCACGAGCCGACCGCGGCCCTGCGGCGAAGATCTGGCGGAGCTGATCCGCCGGGCCGCTCAGGAGCTGGGGGCACCCCTGATGGCCGATGTGGATTCCCTGGCCCACGGCCTGCGGGCCGCCGAGCTGGGTTGCGGCTGGGTGGGGACCACCCTGTTCGGCTACACCGACGACACCGCCAGCTGCCCCCCTCCGGCCATGGACCTGCTGGCGCCCTTGCGGGCCTCTCTCCCCAAGGAGGTGGCCCTCATCTGTGAGGGAGGGATTCACTCGGCAGCCCAGGCCCGCGCGGCGCTGGCGCACGGGGCCGATGCGGTGGTGGTGGGCACGGCGATCACCGGGATCGATCTGCAGGTGGCGGCCTACCTGAGGGCGCTCGCCCAGCCCTGAGGGGGGGCGGGAAGCGCAGCCCGGCTCACATCATGCCGGGCATCCCCATACCGCCCATGCCGCCCATACCACCCATTCCGCCCATACCACCCATCCCTCCCATGTCGTCGCCGGGGCCTGCGGCCGCGGGCGGTTCGGGCTTGTCGGCGATCACGGCTTCGGTGGTGATCAACAGGGCCGCGATCGACACAGCGTCCTGGAGCGCCAGCCTGGTGACCTTGGCGGCATCGAGAATGCCGGCGGCCAGCAGGTCTTCGTATTCACCGCTGAAGGCGTTGTAGCCCTTGCCGCCGCGCAGGATCTCGGCGCTCACCACGGAGCCGTCGATGCCCGCGTTCACGGCGATCTGGCGCACCGGCTCAGCCAGGGCCCGCTTGACGATCTCCACGCCGGTGCGCTCATCGCCCTGGCAGTGGGCAGCCAGCTCGGAGAGGGTTTCCGCCAGTTCCAGCAGGGTGGTGCCGCCACCGGCCACGATGCCCTCTTCGACGGCGGCTCGGGTGGCGTTGAGGGCGTCCTCGATGCGCAGCTTGCGGTTGCGCAGCTCGGTTTCGGTGGGGGCCCCCACTTTGATCACGGCCACGCCACCGGCCAGCTTGGCGATCCGCTCCTGCAGCTTCTCGCGGTCGTAGTCGGAGTCGGTGGCGGCCAGCTGGCGGCGGATCGAGGCGATGCGCTCAGTCACAGCGGCCTGATGTTCCTCGCTGGCCACGATCGTGGTGCTGTCCTTGGTGATCGTGATGCGCCGGGCCTGGCCCAGGTCGGCCAGGGTGGCCTTCTCCAGGGTCATGGCCTGGTCTTCGCTCACCACCGTGGCGCCGGTGAGGGTGGCGATGTCCTGCAGGTAGGCCTTGCGGCGATCCCCGAAGGAGGGGGCGCGCACGGCGGCCACCTGGAGCACGCCACGGTTCTTGTTCACCACCAGGGTGGCCAGGGCTTCACCCTCCACCTCCTCGGCCAGGATCAGCAGCGGGCGGCCGCTCTTGGACACGGCTTCCAGCACCGGCACCAGATCGGCGATGCTGCTGATCTTGCGATCGGTGATCAGGATCAGAGCAGCGTCGAACACGCACTCCCGGCGCTCCGGATCGGTCACGAAATAGGGGGAGCTGTAGCCGCGGTCGAAGGCCATGCCTTCAGTGATCTCGAGCTCGGTGGCCAGGGAGTTGGACTCCTCCACCGTGATCACGCCATCGACGCTCACCTTCTCCATCGCCTGGGCGATCATGGCGCCGATCTCGTCGTCGTTGCCGGCGCTGACGCTGGCCACCTGGCGGATCGCGTCGCCCTCCACGGGCACGGCCCGGGCGGCGATGCCCTCCACCACCAGGGCGGCAGCCCGCTCCATGCCGCGGCGCAGGTTCACGGGGCTGGCGCCGGCGGCCACGTTGCGCATGCCCTCCCGCACCAGGGCCTGGGCCAGCACGGTGGCGGTGGTGGTGCCGTCACCGGCCTCGTCCTTGGTCTTGCTCGCCACCTGCTGCATCAGCTTGGCGCCGAGATTTTCGAAGGGATCCTCCAGTTCGATTTCCTTGGCGATCGTCACGCCGTCGTTGACGATGTCGGGGGCGCCGAACTTCTTCTCGAGCACCACATTGCGTCCCTTCGGACCGATGGTCACCCGAACGGCATCGGCGAGGGCGTTGACACCCCGCTCCAGAGCGGCGCGGGAGGCGTCGGAAAAGCTGACCAGCTTGGTCATCGGCTCACAGGAGGTCCAATGCTTCAGGTTCCCACGCGGCCTGGGGCCTGGTCCGGTAGGGAAAGCCGAAAAGACTGTCGGGCTGTCCTGACGGACCGATAAGGTCTGGTGAGGGGGCCTGGAGCCGCACAGAGGTCTTGGACGAGTTGCTTCAGAGCGCCCTTGACACGGCTTCAGCCGAAGCCATGCCCCTGAGCACCGCCAGCGGCGCCAACGCCATGGTGTTCGTGCTGGTCACGGCGCTCGGGCTGCTCATGGCACTGATCTATGTGCCGCTGCGGCTCTACCTCACGCTCACGGCGCGCAGCCGGCGGCTGCGGCTGCTGCAGCGGATCCGCCGGCTGCGGGAGGAGCTGGGCCAACCGATCGGCGGCTGAGCCCGGCGGATGGCGCGGTGGGTTGTGCCGCGGCGCTCAGCGCATCACCATGCCGCCATCCACCTGAAGCACCTGGCCGGTCATGTAGGCGGCGCTGGGATCGGCGGCCAGGAAGCGCACCGCCCCGGCCACTTCGGCGGCGCTGCCCATGCGGCCCAGGGGGATGGCCTTGAGGATCGGCTCCTTGTCGAGGGAGGCGGTCATGTCGCTCTCGATGAAGCCGGGGGCCACCGCATTCACGGTGACGCCCCGGGCGGCGAACTCGGCGGCGTTGCTGCGGGTGAGGCCGATCACCCCGGCCTTGGCGGCGCTGTAGTTGGCCTGGCCGGCATTGCCGCACAGCCCCACCACCGAGGTGATGTTGATGATGCGGCCGCTCCTGGCCTTCAGCATCGGCCGGCTCACGGCCCTGGTGCAGAGGAACACGCCGGTGAGGTTGAGGTCGATGACGCTCTGCCAGTCGGCGGTCTTCATGCGCATCAGCAGCCCGTCGCGGGTGATGCCGGCGTTGTTGACCAGCACGTCGAGGCGGCCCTCGCGCTCCAGCACCGCCTTCACCATCGCCTCCACCTCGGCTTCCTCGGCCACGTTGGCCCGGTGGGCCCAGGCCGTGCCACCGGCGGCCTCGATGGCACCCACGACATCGGCCGCGGCCTGTTCGGAGCTGGCGTAGTTCACCACCACGGTGGCGCCGTTGGCGGCCAGTTCCAGGGCGATCGCCGCGCCGATGCCGCGGCTGGCGCCGGTGACCAGGGCGACCTGACCGGTGAGGGGAGCGGCGACGGCCATCGAGGGGGAGGGGTGAGTGGCGCCGATCGTATGGCGAGGCCCATCACCCGCTGGGCTGGGGGCCGCTCAGGCCAGCCCCAGGGCGCTCAGCACGGCGGCGCTGCCGAGCTGGGACAGCTCGTCTGGATYSCCCAGCGCTTTGACTCCCTCGCGCTGGGGGAGGTCGCCGGCTGCAGCCCCGAGGGCCACCAGCGGCACGCCCAGCAGCAGGGCCAGCTCCACGCTGGCCGGATCGCTGGCCAGCACCACATCGGCGCAGGCCAGCCGTGCGGCCCGCTGGCTCCAGGAACCCTCTCCGGCGCTGGCGCTGCGCAGCCCGGGCAGCTGGGCGGCGATCAGGGCCGGCAGCTCCTGCCAGCATTCGGACGGCCAGTCGCCAGCCCCCCCCGCCGGGGCCTGCAGCAGCAAGGGCCCATCGCCGGCGGGCAGGGCGGCGGCGGCGGTCTGCAGATCGGCCGGCGGGATCGGCAGGCGGAAGGCCTCGGCATCCAGGCTCAGCCCCAGGGGCCGCAGCCAGGCCTCCCAGGACTGGGCGGGCCATCCCCCCTCGGGCGCCTGCACCAGTGCGGTGGCCGAGAAGCCCTGGCTGGCCACCCGGGTGGGGATGTGGCTCATGGACAGCATCAGGTCCATGGCCCGACTGGGAGCGCGGTTGATGCAGAGCTGGAAATCGGGCTCCCGCACCGAGCCCAGCAGGTTGGCCCAGTCGGCGAGGGTGGCGTTGGCGAAGCTGAAGGGCAGGGCACGGCTGACGCCGGGGTGCAGGCGCCAGAGACCAACCGCTTCAGCGGGGCAGACCACCTGCACCACCGCCTTGAGCTGGTCCGCCACGGCGGCCACAGCAGGGAAGGCCTGGAGCTGCCGGCTGCTGTCGCCGGGCAGCAGGAACAGGGCGCGCATCGAGGGGCAGTCACGGCGGACTGATTGTATGGAGCGGTTCCGGACGCGCCTGGCCGCGGGAGACGCCTGTGCATCTGTTGATCGCCGCCGCCGGCAGTGGCCGCCGCATGGGCGCCCCCGGCAACAAGTTGCTGCTGCAGGTGGCCGGGCGGCCGGTGCTGGCCTGGACCCTCGACGCCGCCCTAGCCTGCGCGGCCATCCGCTGGATCGGCATCGTGGGCCAGGCGGTGGATGCCGAAGAGGTGGCGGCGATCATCGAGGCCGCCAGGCCGGATCGCCCGGTGCAGTGGATCCTGGGGGGCAACAGCCGCCAGGAGTCGGTGAGCCGGGGCCTGGAGGCCTTGCCGGCGGAGGCTAGTGGCGTATTGATCCACGATGGCGCCCGCTGCCTGGTGGAGCCGGAGTTGCTGGCGCGCTGCGCCGCGGCGGTGGAGCAGGGCCTGGCGGTGATTGCCGCCTCGCCGGTGACCGACACGATCAAGCAGGTGGACGGCAGTGGCGCCATTTTCGCCACCCCGGAGCGCAGCGGCCTCTGGGCCGCCCAGACGCCCCAGGGGTTTGCCGTGACCGCCCTGCGCCAGGCCCACGCCCGGGCGGCCGCCGAGGGCTGGAGTGTCACCGATGACGCGGCCCTGTTCGAGCGGCTGGGCTGGCCGGTGCAGGTGCTGGAGGCTCCGGCCGCCAACATCAAGCTCACCACGCCGTTTGATCTCACGGTGGCGGCGGCGGTGCTGGCGGCCAGGGCCGGGACTGGCCACGGTCAACCCAGCCGGCCCTAAACGCAGATCTGAGGGTTACTGACAGATCTCCGGGTTGCTGAGCGGGCATTTGGATCGCGCCCCAGCTGAATCGGGCAAGGTGAAGCGTTTCAACCGGGGCAGGGTTTCCAGCACATCCATCTTGTAGACTTCAGACTGGGGAACGCCGAGGTTCTCCATGTAGACACCCATGAGGTTCTTGGCGCCTCGGATCGATAACAGCGGCGAGACATCAACGATAAGGCTTTCGGTTAAGACCAATTTGTGCTGCTTGTTCATGAGGAAGGCTTCCATGCCTTCGCAAACACCTAAAAACCCTTCATTCCTAATACTTTCCATCATCGATGAAACGGTATATTGCTCTTCCTCTGTTATGCCCGGAACTTGATTAAGGCACCACTGAGAAAAGCTGTAGTGGTGTTTCGGGTCCTTGAGGTAATTGGTGGTCACGGGCCGCCTCGGCTCTGAGCCCGCACGGTTGCCGTTCTATAGCGGCTGAGCAGGGGCGGCAGGGGCCAGAGCCGCGCAGAGCGCCAGTGCAGCAGCCCCAGTCCAGAACCAACGCAGGCGCACGGCCATCAGCTGCACAGGGAGAAAGGGCACTCTTCACCCTAAAGACGGCCCTGGTTTCGCTCCAGAGCAGCAAAGGCAGTGGTGCTGCCGGGCCGCAATGCCTTACCCCACCAGCCTCAGCAACCCCGCCTCAGCGTCGAGTCGGGCCCGGGCGCCCAGGGGCAGGGCCCCGTTGCCGGCCTCATGGCCCACCGGCAGACCAGCTAGCACAGGAACGCCCAGATCCCCCGTGCGCTCCCGCAGCACCTGCTCGAGGCTGAAGCGGGCCGGGTTGGCAGCGCTGGGCCCATCGCCAGCGGGGTCGTCGCAGCCGCTGAACTGGCCCAGGCCGATGCCTGCCAACTGACCCAGGGCGCCACTCAGGCGCCAGTGGGTGAGCATCCGATCGATCCGGTAGGGAGCTTCGCCCACGTCTTCGATCACCAGGATGGCGCCGCGCAGGTCGGGCAGGTGGGGAGTACCGAGCAGGTGGGTGGCCACGGTGAGATTCGCCACCAGCAGGGGGCCTTCGGCCACGCCACCCCGCCATGGGGTGCCCGGCAGGTCGGCCACCGGCTCCCCGAACAACAGGGCCCGCAGCCGCTCCTGGCTCCAGGACGGCTCCGCCGCCAGGCTGGTGAGCAGGGGGCCATGCACGCCACCGCCGTGCCCCTGGGCCAGCTGGGCCCAGAGCAGGGCCGTGACATCGCTGAAGCCCAGCAGCCAGCGGGGAGAAAGGCTGGTGAAGGACTGCTCCAGCAGCCGGGCCGCCCCCCAGCCCCCGCGCAGGCAGGCCAGCAGCTCGGCCCCCACGTGTTC
>NZ_JADEWP010000127.1:0-7375 GCF_015207535.1 Cyanobium sp. LEGE 06143
TCGCAGGTTGCTATGCAGTACGTGATCAGGAGATCAGTGTGCCTGTCGAGGGAAAGAATCGGCCAACATGGGCAGATTTTGGCACCCGAAAGGGTGAAATCAGCCAAGCCAACCTCAGATTCGCCAAACGTTGTTCATTCCGAGCAAATTCCAACCTTGGACCCACTTTCAGGGCTCGTTGCCCAGAGGCTCCCTAGTGACAGCCTAAAAAGATTTTACAATTACCAAGTGAGAATGCTATTTCGAGGCACGGCATCACTCTCCCCAGGATGGGCGGCCAGTAAGGTTGCAACTCAGCAATCTGGGTGCATGATTACCATGATTGCTGGAGCTGCCCGCCAGTTACACCTGAGCCGCTGGACTCTGCACAGTTGACGGAACACCGGGCTGTTTACAGCGCCGTACCATCTGGAGAACGGGAAGGTTAATCTGGAGCCACCCGGTCATCCCACCCTCCAAGACTACTGCCTGGGGATGATGCAGTACCAGTTCCGGTGGCCGCGGTAGACAGTGGGGGCAAGAATCTTCCCACCGCTGTATCAAGGCCTCGATCGGCGTACCCGGTGCCGTCACGGTGCTGGCCTTGGGTGATGGCGCAGAGGAGCGATCGGAGACTTGCTGGCCCGATGGGGAGCCCCGGCCACTGGACACATATGAAGTGCTGACTAGGCAGGGCTCGGTGATCGTCTCACTGGCTTACAGACACTACACCACCGCGGCGATAACGTAAAGCCTGGTGAACGCTTGCCGATCTTGGTCGGGCTTTCAACACTACATGGCAATTTTCACAGCAATTGGTTCCGGCCAAACTCTGACAGGAACCGACAATCCCGATCTGTTTATCCTTTCAGCTACAACAAGCCTATCGGTCATTGGTCAAGGTGGTGCTGACACTGTCGACATTGATACTGTCAGCGCTGAAGTTATCCTCCAAAACTCTTTCGTTACTCTTAAGGGCGGACCTGACCGGATTGCTCATAGAGGAGTCATCTTCAAAAGCGTCGTTCAGCTTGGTGCCGGAGGTGACACCATGACTGTCTCTGAACAGGCTGGTTTACCTGGTATTATTGATGATTCAGTCATCAAAGCTGGAGATGGGAACGATAATATCCAGGTCATGGATGAGGTCATAGACTCTACGATCGAGATGGGTGCTGGCGCCGACTCGCTCTATATTGATGATCTTACTTCTGGTGTAATCAGTATGGGCGCAGGCGCTGATACTCTCCGGATAGACCAAATTCGCGATAGCAGTGTAATCAATCTAGGCGGTGGCGCTGATTTAGCGACTACTGATGGCGTCTTGGTAGAAAGTTCCTTGCTTGCTGCAGGCGCTGGCAGTGATACTGTATCGGTTGAGGAGATTATATTCAGATCCACTGTCCAACTTGGCGGAGATGCCGACAAGCTCTTTGCTCGTTCAGTTATAGAGAGCACAATCAACGGGGGTGCTGGGGGCGATACAATCGTCATTTCTGGGAGTCTTCTAGGTAGCACGGTCTATGGCGATGCTGGCAATGATAGTATAGTCCTCCTAGACCCTATTAGCCCTTTTGATGGCGAACTGGAATCAGATAGCGCCCGCGTGTTCGGCGGAGACGGGGCTGATACTATTTTTGCTGGCCCTGGATTCGAAGGTGAACTTAATGTTTTTGGAGGTCATGGAGCTGACTTGATACAGCTTACTCGAACTTCCGAGGTTGACGTCAAGTATACCAATGCATCTGAATCCAATGTGAATTCCTTTGATACACTGCAGGCCATTGATGCCGGCACAACCGCCATTGCCAGGATCAATGTAACTGCAGTGCTTCCGCAGGAAGTGAAGATCGCCTCTAGCATTATTGGGGCTAACTTCAATACTGATAATTCTGGCGAAGTTACCTTCAAGGCCGGTGTCGGCGCTTCAATAGAAGATCGCGTTTCGGTTCTCAACGAGGATCTCAATGCCGGGCAGTTCGTTCTCTTTGATGCTGAGGGCTCGCAGTTCGTGTTCATGGCCGGTAATGATGCGTCCTCTACTGACGATGATATACTTATTCGGGTGGCAGACAATGCTGTCGTTGGGGGGCTTTCTACTGGTGGTAACGCCAGCGTCTTTCTTGAGTTCTTCTCTTAAACTAAGACTTCGTTTTGGCTGATCAGAGTCTTGGTCTGGGAATGGGGGCCACATGGCCCCTTCGCTCAGGTACTTTTTAGATGATCACTCGGTCAATTCGGGTAGCGTCCTCTCGCATCAGTGCAGCGATGGTCTCGACCTGGGCTGTGATCGAGATTGGGCGGTAGTGATTTGCGAGCTGGCTGTCGGCCTCAATCATCAGCACTGGGGTATTGAACACCTGTGCCGCAAGCCGCCATTAGTAGCCTGTCTCAGCAGAGCTAGCTAGCCCACCGTTACAAGCTCCGGTTTGGTGCGCGGGACTCGTCGCTCCACATCCCCGCTTCTGCCACCAATCCAGACAGTCGAATCATCAACGTTCCTGCAGGAACCGTGACCGGCCTGCGTAAGGCAGCGGGCGATCTCGAGGCCGTTCCCAAGCACCAGCCGGACCGGCTGGAGGCTGGCGCCTGGGCCATCGTAACCGGCAGTTTCCACGAACCCGCAGTGCTGGATGGACACCACCCGCTGCTGGAGCTGCTGGCCGATCAGCACAAGGCTGCCGTGGTGGCCCCCGATGAGCAGACTGCAGACCAGGCTCTGGTGGAGTTACAGCAACAGGCGCCTTTATTGTTTATTCAAGCGAGAACTGTACAGCGTTCTGATCTCCATCGAGCTGAGCAGTGGCTGACTGTGCAGTTCCCACCAGGTTGTTCATGTCTGCAGCTGAGCGCGACGCTGCCGGGAGCGACGCCAGCGACCAATTCCCATGCAGGCAGCTCAGGCCAGAGCGACTGTGAAACACTTTTCCTCAGCCCTGGAATTCCAGGGCTCACCAATAATATAAATGGTGCGTAGTCCCGAAGTGCTGTCCGTGTTGTCCATAACCAGCCCGCAACATGCCTTGCGGGTCTTTGCAACCCTGATGACGATCTCAGCCGGGACCGTCCAGGCAGTCCTCCCGGCATCGCCCGCCCCAATGAGGATGGGGGATCCCGTATTGCTAAGCAGCAGCCAAGCACGGGCGGTTGCCTTCCGTGATGAACTGCGCCAGCTGGTGGCAATTGACAGTGGCAGCGGCCAGCAGGAGGGGCTCGATCAGGTCGCGGATTTCCTGGCTCAGCGGCTCAGTCGCCTCGGCGCGCAGGTGGAGCGCATCCCTGCCAACCCGTCCGCAGGAGAGATTGTCGTGGGGCGGATCAGAGGCCGTGGCAGCAGGCAGATCATGTTGATGGTCCACTACGACACCATTTTCCCGGATGGGGAGGCAGACCGGCGGCCCTTTCGGGTGGAGGCAGGCCGGGCCTTTGGCCCCGGTGTGGCCGATGCCAAGGGCGGTGTCGTGATGATCCTGCAGGCTCTGGAGTTGCTGCTTGAGCGCAAGTTCACCGATTTCGCCACGATCACCGTGCTTTTTAATCCCGACGAGGAGATCGGCTCACGGGGATCGTCCGAACTCATTGCACGTCTGGCCGCTGACCAGGACGTGGTGTTCTCCTTCGAGCCCAGCCCCCCTGACTCGGTGATCAAGTCCACCAAGGGGATTGCCTACCTGACCCTGTCGGTGGAGGGCCGGGCCGCCCATGCCGGGGCCTCGCCGGAGAGTGGCCGCAATGCCGCCGTGGAGCTGGCGCACCAGATCCTTGCCCTACAGGAGTTGGGTGATTCCTCCAAGGGCACCACGGTCAACTGGACCCGGATCCGCGCCGGTGATCGACCCAATGTGATCCCTGCCGATGCGACTGCCACTGCCGACATGCGTTTCAGCGATCCCACTGAGCTGGTGCGGGTGAGGGACGAGATCAAGAGCACGATCCAGAGGCGCCGCGTTGCCAATACCAGCGCCACGCTAACGGTGCGACCCCAGCGGCCCCCGTTTCCCGCCAACGCTGCCACACAGCGGCTCGTGCGGCAGGCCCAGGCCATCCACCAGGAACTCGGCCTCAACCTCAAAGCGGTGGCGATGGGCTTCGGCACCGACGCGGGTCATGCCTACCAACCCGGAAAGCAAGGGCCCGCCGTGCTCGAAGGTTTGGGCGTGGTGGGCGGCAACCTTCACTCCCCCGCCGAGTGGGCCGACCTGGAGAGCGTGCCAGCGCGGCTCTACTTGGTGGTCCGCCTACTGGAGACCCGGCCTTGCCCCCTGCCGGGTCCCGAGCCATGCCGCGAGTGAACGTCACGCCCAGGTGCGAGACAGATTGCTGGGCGGTCAGCCGGGTCTCAGCCTGGGATGGGCTGCTAGCCGGCAGGAGTGCGGGCCGGGTCGGTTCGTGAGGACACTGGAGTGGGCCCCATCGAGGTGAGCGCAACGGATCGCTCGGCCATCGCCAGCACCTGGAGGGTGGGCTGCGCCATGGGTAGGGCCGCCTCTGTTGACGGCCGAGGGCTGGCGTTTCCGTCCGGCCAGCTGTTTACACCCCCCGCCATGGAAGCAACCACGGCACGGCACGACAAGCGCACCGGGTCCATGCTCGAAGCCCTGCTGCCCGAGCACCACGACCTGGTGCGCGAGCTGCTGGGCACCGCCACGTCCATCYCCGCCAGGAACTTCTCCCGCTTGGTGCGCTTCTTGGCGGTGGACTGCTCGTAATCGCCAAATCCCAGCTGCTTACCGCCCATCACCCCAGTCCAGGCCTGTGATTACAACACCATTATCCCGTAGTCGGACTGGTTTTTCCAGCGTCTCCCTAGTGAACGCACCCAAGTTTGAAACAGCATTGTTCGCGTGGACCAGGGCAGAGTGGGATTAGCTGATGGGCCTTCCGCTGCCGATCTTGGTGGACATCCTGGCAATCACGTCGATGGGCGATTACGCGACGAAGACCCAGGAGGAGGTGAAGACCTTGCTGAAGCGCGAGCTGCACCGGACTTGCTTGCGCCTTTCCGAGAGAGAGGTTCGATGGCCTGCTGGTTAGCCTGGCCGCATGTGAAGTCCACCATGCCTTTCCGTAACAACTATTGCCAGCAGTACCTGGCCAAACCCGGCAGCAGGCCCTACTGCTCGGCCCAGCCCACCGGCGTGCCGCTGGGGGCGTTCGTGGACGCCGACTACAGGCTTGACCTCAGGGTCTGGCAGGCCTACGACTGGTCGATCAGCCACTGCGTGCTGCGGGGCGACAACGCGCCCATCCGCCTCGACTGATCCCGCCCTGATGTCCAGCCTGCTGCTGTCGTCGATGCTGCTGTTGAGCCAGTTCTCCCCCTGGTGGGAGAACTACGACAGCACCGAGAGTTTCATCTGCCCGAACAAGGGCCGGGTGCTGGTGGAGCGCAACGACTCCCAGGCCTCGCTGATCAGCGGCGGCACCCGGGCCACCTTCTTCAGGGAGTCGTCCCAGCTGCCGGGCCTGCGCTACCGCAACCGCAGCCGCACCCTGATTCTGCGGGGCGACATCCTCACCCTCGAGCAGCTGCCCAGCCGCATTGACTGCACCCGCACCGAGCGGGTCTGAGCCCACCTCTGTCCCTGAGCCCATGACCCCCCTGCCGGACCGTGTCGTGATCGTGGCCGTGGTCAGCACCATCGGGGTGTGCTTTGCCCTGGTGCTCTGGACCGTGAAGCTCAATCCCCGCCTCGAGCTGCCGATGCAGTGGCGAGACGCCCCAGCCGCCGAGAGCCCGGCCTGGCCGACCGGCGACCGCGGCCGGCTGCTGTGACCCCTGCCCCCGACCCCCAGCAGAGCGAGCAGGAGAGAGGCGAGCGCCAGNNGCAGACGAAAATCGCGACAATATTGGTCATCATGCCGGAGAGGGCGAAGCGCCCGGTCAGCCAGATGAAGAACATGGAAGCCGCGTAGCCTGCCAGGCCAATCGCGGCGACTTTCCGGCGGCCCCAGCGGTTCGAGCGTTCGCCCCAGAAAGGGGAGGTCAGCGACCAGAGGAGGGCGGAAAGTGAGAACACCGCCCCGGCCATCCAGTCCGGCATCGCCATTTCGCGCGTCAGCTGGGGCAGCACGGCGGCGAGCAGCATCGTGTTGCCTGCGCCAATGGCCATCAGCGCAAAGAACAGCAGGATGAAGGCGCCCCGCCGGTCCGGGCGGGACTGGTCGGGAAGGGGGCCGTTGATGCCTGGCATGGTGATGGGTCCCCCTCGTAACGAGCTTTTTTTGCAGTCTGCGGTGCGCCCGAACACCCCCCTTGTGAACGCGGCTTTAAGACGCGCCGGGTCATGAAGGGTATTCGTGCTTCGCACGTCTTGAAAGGGAAATGACGCGCAGTGCTCCAACTGGCCGGTCTTGTCATCGTTCTGATCCTCGTCGGGGGCGGCCTTGCCCTGACCGGCGGGCCTGCTGCCATGCATGCGCTGCCGTTCGAGCTGGCCCTGATTGGCGGGGCGGCCATCGGAACGGTGATGCTGGCCAATTCCCCGGCCGTTGCGCGTGAAGCGCTGGCAGGCTTTGTGCGCGCATTCCGCGGCGCCCGCTGGAAGAAGAGCGACTATGCCGATCTCTTCACGCTGACCGGCGGCCTGATGCGCGCTGTGAAGCGCCGCGCATCCTGGAAGACGCCCCGGCACGCATGCTGATCTGCGACGCATTCCGGCTGATGGCACTTGACCTCTCTGATCCTCAGCGGGCGGATCAGCGGATGATGGACGCCATCGACGGGCATATGGCGCAGCGGGCCAAGGCGGTTGGCGCGCTGCAGACGCTGGCCGACGCGCTGCCCGCGCTTGGCATCGTCGCAGCCGTGCTCGGCATCATCCGGACAATGGGCGCGATTGATCAGGACCCCGCCATTCTGGGCGCGATGATCGGCGCGGCGCTGCTGGGCACATTCCTCGGCGTATTCCTCGCCTACGGGCTCGTCGGGCCGATTGCAGCACGTTATGGCCAGATCGTCGAGGAAGAGGCGATCTTCCTGGAGACGATCCGCGGCGTGATCAGCCGTTTCGGAGAGGGCGCCGCCCCCTCGCTCGCCATCGAGATGGCGCGCACGACCCTGCCCATCGCGCTGCAGCCGGAAGCCGTATCGGCGAGCGCGGCGGTTACCCCGCTCGCAGCAGCACGAAGACCAGCTGCCTGATTGGCGCGGGCGGCCAGAGCCGTTAGGCTCCTGCCTTCCCCCTGTCAGAACAAGGCTATTGACGATGTCCCGTTTCGATGAACTTGTCGCCACCGTCGAGGTTTACCAAGCCCTGGCCGAGGAGAACTACAACCGCATCCGGCGGCTGGCAGAGGAGGTTCGTTCCGGGCTCTGCGATTATCTGGGCGCCAGCGACGGGATCTGCGTGCATCTGGTGCCACCGGCGGGCCCATTCGAGCCGCGCTCCTATGG
>NZ_JADEWP010000128.1:0-7346 GCF_015207535.1 Cyanobium sp. LEGE 06143
GCCATGCGGAGGTGTTTCGTCGCCTGCGCGAGTGGCCCGCCCTCAACAGCTGGGCTGGACTGACCTCGGCAGCCGCGCCTCACCCATTCGGGTGAGAGCGAATCACTCCCGGCGGCGAGCCAGTCCGGCGCCAGGCCACGGAGCGTGGAGATGGATCCCCGTCCCCGCTCCACCGCCATGCAGGCCAACACTGCCGCCCCTCGGCGCCGCCCTCCTCTCCGCACCGCTTCCACCCGGCTGCGGGCCGCCTCTCCTGACCACAGCAGCCACAACCGCACCCTGCTGCGGCGGCTGGGCCGCTCCGGGCCCAGGGCGGTGCAGCTGCACTGGCGCAACGCCCTGGTGGTGAACAACCTGGCCCTGGTGCGGATGGTGGCCCAGCGCGAAAGCCGCCGCACCGGCCAGCCCTTCGACGACCTCTGCTCCGTGGGCTACGAGGGGCTGGTGCGGGCCGTGGACAGCTTTGACACCAGCCGCCCGGTGAGCCTCAGCACCTATGCGGTGCCCTGCCTCAGGGGCGCGATGCAGATGGAGCGCCGCGACAGGCTGCAGCCCCTGCAGACTCCCCGGCGGCTGCGGGAGCTGAACCAGCGGGCCGATCGCTGGCTGGAGCAGCGTCGCAGCGCCGGGTTGCCGCCGCTGAACCTGGCGGCAATGGCCACCGCCCTGGGCTGCACGCAGGCCCAGCTGGAGGAGGCCGGCCGGGTGCGGCGGGCCCTGCAGCTGAGCAGCCTGGATGCGCCCCTGGGCAGCGATGGCGACGAGGGCGCCCCGCTGTGCCGACTCGACCTGCTCGCTGATCCCGCCAGCACCGCCTGCGACCACGCGGCGGACCAGCACGATCCCCAGCTCGCCTGGCTGCGCCGACACCTTGCCCGCCTCGCGCCCCTGGACCGGCAGCTCCTGGAAGGCCGCTGGATCGATGGCCTCACCTGGAGCGACCTGGCCAGGCAGCTGGGGCTAGCCCCCCAACACTGCCGGCAGCGGGGCGGTGAGCTGCTGGCCCAGCTTCAGGGCGAGGCCCACCAGAGCCAGAGCACAATCGCCAGCACCGCGGCCAGGGTGGTCTGAAGGCCATTCACCAGCTCGTTGCTGAGCCAGGCGAGGCGGGGCTGCAGGGTGGCACCGATCAGGCTTTCCACCAGGGTGGCCAGCAGCCCCACGGCCGCCACCAGCCCGGCGTCTGCCCAGCCGCCCAGCAGGCCCAGCAGGAGCATCCAGGCGGCCATCACCACGCTGCCCAGCAGGCTGGCCGCCGTGCCCTCCAGGCTGATCGCCCCCTCGGTGCCGGGAGGTACGGGCCTCAAGGTGGTGATCAGCAGGGTGTGGCGGCCCCAGCGCTTGCCGATCTCGCTGCCACAGGTGTCACCGAGCTTGGCGGCGAAGCTGGCGGCGAAGCCCACCAGCAACGGTGCCAGCCAGCTCATGGGCGCCAGGGCGGTGAGCATGGCCAGGGCGGCGCCGGGAGCCGCCGAGCCCCACACGTTCTCGGGTCCACGCCGGCCGCCGCGCGCCTCCGCCAGCCCGGCGCGCTGCTTGTGGCGCAGGCCCAGCCGGGTCACGGCCGAGCCCAGGGCCAGATAGCCCACCACCGCCAGCCAGCCCAGGGGCCCGAGGCAGCCCCACAACACGGTGCCGAGGGCGCCGGCATGGATCCAGCCGGCGCGGGTGAGCACAGGCAGCCGTTGGGCCGCGCTGATCAGGGCGGCATTGACCGCCAGGGCGACCAGCCAGGGGAGTGGCTGCTGGGGAGGTGGAACGAACACGAACGCAGGGCGGCGCCGAGGGATCGCGGCGGGGCTCCCCAGTGTGTGGCAGGGAGCATGTGTTGCACTGCCCTAAGCAGCAGGCCATGGCGGCGCCGGCCCAATGGATAATCGGCCACAGATGTTGCCGGCTCAGTCGCGATGGTGTTCAAGCGCAAGGGCTCCTTCTTCCTCGACCTCACCGGCGCCGGCGACACCAAGGCTGAACCGGTGCAGGTGGCAATCACGGAGGCCCCCCCCGCCAGCTCCAAGGGCACCAGCACGGCTGAGGTCACCGCCGCTCCCGAGCCCGCCGCTCAGCCSTCGGCCCAGCCCGCCGCTGCAGCGGCSGSCKCSRGMACGGCGCCCCCGGCSGCMTGGCGGTGGCGATCTGGACCACCACCCCCTGGACCCTGCCGGCCAACCTGGCGGTGTCGGTGAATGGCCGGCTCGACTACACGGTGTGCGCGGTGAGCCAGCCGACCGGGGAGGCGAGCGGGCCTGCTGCGGGGGCCAGCCATCTGGTGGTGGCCAGCGCCCTGCGGGAGCAGTTGGAGACCAGCCTCGGCCTGGGCCTGGCGCCCCTGCTGCAGCTCAAGGGGGCCGAGCTGGAGGGTGTGCGCTACCGCCATCCCCTGCTGGAGCGCACCAGCCCCGTGCTGCTCGGCGGCGACTACATCACCACCGAGGCCGGCACCGGCCTGGTGCACACGGCCCCCGGGCACGGAGTGGACGACTTCAACACCGGCCGCAAATACGGCCTGCCGGTGCTCTGTCCGGTGGACGAGGCCGGCACCCTCACGGCCGAGGCGGGGCCGTTCGCGGGCACCAACGTGCTCAAGGACGCCAACCCCGCCATCCTGGCGGCCCTGGAGCAGAGCGGCCTGCTGCTCAAGCAGGAGCGTTACGCGCACCGCTACCCCTACGACTGGCGCACCAAGAAACCCACCATCTTTCGGGCCACTGAACAGTGGTTCGCCTCCGTGGAGGGCTTCCGCAGCCAGGCCCTTGAGGCGATCGCCGCGGTGGAGTGGCTGCCCTCCAGCGGCCGCAACCGGATCGAGGCGATGGTGGGCGAGCGGGGCGACTGGTGCATCTCGCGCCAGCGCACCTGGGGGGTGCCGATTCCGGTGTTCTTCCACCGCCAGCGGGGCGACGTGCTGCTCAACGCCGACACCCTTGCCCACATCGAGGCCCTGATCGCCGAGCACGGCGCCGACGCATGGTGGCAGCGCGATGAAGCCGAGCTGCTGCCACCCGCCTATGCCGCCGAAGCGGCCGAGTGGCGCAAGGGCACCGACACCATGGACGTGTGGTTCGATTCCGGCTCCTCCTGGGCCGGCGTGCTGGGCGGCCTGGGCGGCAGCCAGGCGAGGGCCCCGGAGCTCACCTATCCCGCCGACCTCTACCTGGAAGGCAGCGACCAGCACCGGGGCTGGTTCCAGAGCAGCCTGCTCACCTCCGTGGCGGTGAACGGCACAGCCCCCTACCGCCGGGTCCTCACTCACGGCTTCGCCCTCGATGAGAAGGGCCGCAAGATGAGCAAATCCCTGGGCAACGTGGTGGATCCCACCGTGCTGGTGGAGGGCGGCAGGAATGAAAAGCAGGAGCCGGCCTATGGCGCCGATGTGCTGCGCCTGTGGGTGAGCTCGGTGGACTACTCCGCCGACGTGCCGCTGGGCCCAGGCATCGTCAAGCAACTCGCCGATGTGTACCGCAAAGTGCGCAACACGGCCCGCTATCTGCTCGGCAACCTACACGATTTCGACCCGCGGCCCGCCACTGCCGGGGGCGACGCGGTGGCCTACGACGCGCTGCCCCTGCTGGATGGCTGGATGCTGCAGCGCACGGCCTCACTGATCGATGCGGTGACCGCCGATTTCGAGCGCTTCGAGTTCTATCGCTTCTTCCAGGCCCTGCAGAACTTCTGCGTGGTGGATCTCTCGAACGTGTACCTCGACATCGCCAAGGACCGGCTCTACGTGAGCGCGGCAGGCTCGTTCCGGCGCCGCAGTTGCCAGACGGTGCTGAGCCTGGTGGTGGAGCGGCTGGCCGGCCTGATCGCCCCGGTGCTGTGCCACATGGCTGAAGACATCTGGCAGAACCTGCCCTATGCCGTGGCGGAGGCCTCGGTGTTCGAGCGGGGCTGGCCCACGGTGCCGGCCAGCTGGCGCCAGCCGGCCCTGGAGGAGCCCATGGACCAGATCCTGGCCCTGCGTGCCCTGGTGAACCGCCAGCTGGAGAGCTGCCGCAAGCAGGGCGGCAAGGGGCCTGAGTCCAAGGGGGGCGCTGACGGCCTGGGGGCCTCGCTGGAGGCTCAGGTGCACCTGGAACTCGGCAGCGACGCCGCCCCCCTGCGCCAGGCCCTGGCCTGGCTGGAGGCGAGCCCCTGCCCCGAGGTGGACAACCTGGCCGACTGGCTGCTGGTGTCCTCCCTGCAGCTCGGCGGCAGCCCCTTCGACACCGTTCTGGCGGCCGCCCGGGAGCAGGGCATCAGCGTGGCGATTGCCCGCGCCGAAGGCCAGAAGTGCGAGCGCTGCTGGCACTACACCCAGGACATCGGCCAGTACAGCGCCCACCCCAGCCTCTGCGGCCGCTGTGTGACCGCCCTGAGCTGAGCGGGCCCAGGGCCGGCGCGTCTCAGAGCCAGGCCTGGGGCTCCAGAAAGGCGCTGGCGGGCAGCGGCCCGGCCAGCACCACTTCTGAGCCTGGGGTCAGAGGACCCTGGAGCAGCTCAGCCGACTCCAGGCTGGCGGCGGCCGGCAGCACGGGCTGGTCGGGATCGAAGGCCGTGGGGTGGGTGGTGCTGCAGGAGAAACCCCGGAAGATCAGCAGCTCCAGCGGGTCGGCCTCCAGGCTGCCCCGCAGGCGCAGCACCCGATCCGGCCGGGCGCGGCTGAGCTCTTCCAGGCGGGCCAGCAGCTCAGAAGTCACCGGCCACCCTCCCCTGGCGCGGCAGGCGCACCAGCAGCCACTGCAGCAGGCCCACGGCGTAGCCCACCAGGCCCAGATAGCCCACGAAGGCGGCCACGGCAGGCGTCCACTGCCCCCCGAACACGAAGCCGAACACGGCGGCCCCATGGCGATGCAGCTCCTGGGGGGCCTGCAGCCAGGCCAGGCAGCGGGCGTCTCCCAGCCGCTCGGGGGCCATGCAGCCCAGGGCCGTGGCACTGAACAGGGCACTGAGCGGCGCCCAGAAGGTGATCGACCAGCGCCAGATGCGCAGGGTCAGCGGCAGCGGCCGCCAGGGGGGCAGGTCGGCGAGCTCCTCATTCAGATCCACCCACAGCCAGAGGCTCACCACCAGCAGCAAAGGGCCGATCAGCGCCAGCAGCAGCCCGGCGGGGCGGCGGTCGGTGAGCAGCAGCACCGCGATCAGCAGCAGGCTCGACACCTTCCAGTAGATCCCCAGCAGCCGCAGCAGCGCCCGCTCCCGCCGCAGGGCGGCCCAGAGCAGCAGCACCAGCGGCAGTCCCACGGTGAACAACACCGCCAAACGGACGTCCAGCCACACCAGGGAGCGGTACAGCGAATCCGGCACAGGCATGGTTCGGTAAGGCGCCATTATCCGCATGTGCTGCTGGCGATAGGGTCCGCCCATGGCTGCGTTCTCACTGCCCCGTTGGTTGATCCCGCGTCAGGGGCCCGGCCCCAACGCCCCGTGGTGCCGCACAGCCCTGTCCAGAGAGGCCTCCCTGGACGGCAGTCTTCAGGAGATCAGCCAGCAGCTGCGCGGGGTCGGCACTGCCGACCTGGCCCTGGTGTTCGTGTCCTCCAGCTACGCCAGCGATCTGCCCCGCCTGCTGCCCCTGTTGCAACAGCGCTTCAGGGCCAGCCACTGGCTCGGCTGCCTGGGCGGCGGCGTGGTGGGCACCCCGGCCGACGGACTCAGCTGCGAGCTGGAGCAGGAGCCCGGCATCAGCCTGATGCTGCTGGGGCTGCCGGGGGCGACGCTGCAGCCCTTCGCGATCCAGGGCGACGCCCTGCCCGATCTCGACGGGCCAGCTGAGCCCTGGCTGGCCTTGCTGGGTGATCCCGATCCCCGGGCCGCCCACTCGATGCTGCTGCTGATCGACCCGGCTTTCCCCGCCATCAACGACCTGATCAGTGGCCTCGACTACGCCTGTCCCGCTGCCGTGAAGGTGGGTGGGATCGCCGGCCAGCACAGCGCCCGCCACGGCTCGCTCCTGCTCGGTGATCAGGTGCTCAGCGGCGTGGTGGGCTGTCTGATCGGCGGCGCCTGGGGAATCGATCCAGTGGTGGCCCAGGGCTGCCGGCCGATCGGCCCGGTCTTCGAGGTGGAGCAGGCCGAGCGCAACGTGGTGCTGGAGGTGAGCCAGAACAGCCGCCGCAACAGCCCGGTGGCCGCCCTGCAGGACATCCTGATCGGCCTCTCAGCCCAGGAACGGGACCTGGTGAAGCACTCCCTCTTCCTCGGCGTGGGCCGCAACAGCTTCAGCCTCGACAGCAGTGAGACCAAGGAGCCCACGGCCTTCCTGGTGCGCAATCTGATCGGGGTGGATCCCCGCAACGGCGCCGTGGCGGTGGCGGAGCGGATGCGGGTGGGCCAGCAGGTGCAGTTCCAGCTCAGGGATGCCACCGCCTCACGCCAGGAACTGCGCCAGCTGCTGGCCAGCCAGGGAGACCGCCAGGCTCAGCCGCTGGCCACCCTGCTGTTCGCCTGCCTGGGCAGGGGCCAGGGGCTCTATGGCGAGGCCGATGGCGATGTGACGCTGTGCCGCGAGGCCTTCGGCACCCTGCCGGTGGCCGGAGCCTTCTGCAACGGCGAGATCGGCCCGATCGCCGGCGGCACCCATCTGCACGGCTACACCGCCAGCTGGGGTTTCCTGGTGCCCCGTGCCGACAGCGCAGCGCCCAGCGCCCGCGTGGAGGCCGGCGGCTGATGGTGCGTCAGCACGTCAACCCCCTCAGCAGCTACCACCAGGCTCCCCGGCCGCTGCCACCGCCAGCTGAGCTGTTTGAGCAGCCCAGCCGGCCGATCCATCTCGACATCGGCTGTGCCCGTGGCCGCTTTCTGCTGGCCATGGCCGAGGCCGAACCCCAGCGCAACTACCTGGGCCTGGAGATCCGCCTGCCGCTGGTGGAGGCCGCCGAGGCCGAGCGCGAGGCCCTTCAGCTGGCTCAGGCGCGGATCCTCTACGCCAACGCCAACGTGAGTCTGGGACCCTGGCTGGCCCAGCTGCAGCCGGGGCAACTGGAGCGCGTCTCGATCCAGTTCCCCGACCCCTGGTTCAAGCACCGGCACCACAAGCGACGGGTGCTGCAACCCGCCCTGCTGAACGCCCTGGCTGGTGCGCTGCTGCCGGGCCGGGAGCTGTTCATCCAGAGCGATGTGGAGGCGGTCGTGCTGCCGATGGTGGCGCTGATTGAGGCGAGCGGCTGCTTCACACGTCCCGCTGCCGACCCGCGGCCCTGGCGCCCCACCAACCCGCTGCCGGTGCCCACCGAACGGGAACGCTTCGTGCTGGACCGGGGCCTGCCGGTCTACCGGGTGCTCTACCGGCGCAATGACCAGCCAGTGCCGCCGCTGCTGGAGCGCCAACCGGGCGAGATTGCCACGGCAGCCCGCCACCCATGTTC
>NZ_JADEWP010000129.1:0-7297 GCF_015207535.1 Cyanobium sp. LEGE 06143
GCCCAGGCCAGGTGCTCGGGCGTGTTCAGCCCGTGCACGGCGAGGCCTTGCAGCCGCGGCACCCCCAGGCGCTTGAGGATGCCCTGCAGCTGCTGCTGGCTGCTGGCCAGGTCGCCGCCCGGCAGCAGCTTGCTGGTGATCAGCCAGCCCCCCTGGGGCGCCAGGCCCCGCCGCGCCAGGGCGGCGATGGCCTCCCCCAGAAAGCGCTCCGCTGGCCCGTAGGCGGGGGCGGTTTCCAGATGGTTGATGCCGGCGGTCAGGGCCGCGCCCAGCACCGCCTCCATCTGGCCGGGGCTGCCCAGCGCGCGCATTGTGCCCAGGCTGAAGGCCGACACCGCCGGCCCCCGCCCGAACGGCCGTCTAGCTGGGTTCACGCGGCTGATCCGGGGTGTCCGGTTCGCCGGGGTCGCTGGGGCTGGGGTCGTTCTCGGGCTGGGYCCGGCCCAGCTGCCGCACCAGCTCGGCGGGGCTCACCGAGTCGAGGAAGCGGCGGAAATGGGCCTGGTCGGCGGCGTCGGCCTCGGCATCCACCGGAATCGAGGCATCCGCCACCACCTCCTCCAGCATCCAGATCGGCGTGCCGGTGCGCACGGCCAGGGCGATGGCATCGCTCGGCCGGGCATCGACTTCGCTCAGGCCTTCGGGGCCCGGGTTGTCTTGGCTGCGCAGCTTCAGCACAGCGCGGAAGGTGCTCTCCTCGATCGCGTGGATGATCACCCGCTCCAGATGCAGTCCGCCGGCCTCGAGCAGGGCCACCATCAGGTCGTGGCTGAGGGGCCGGGGGGGGCGGTCATGGCCGAGCCCCACCAGGATGTTCTGGGCCTGGGCCTGGTCGATCCAGATCGGCACCTGGCGCCGGCCCGCCGGGTCCCGCAGCAGCACGATCGGGCTGCGGCTGGCCGCATCCAGGGCGATGCCGGCGACGCGCATTTCGACCATGGCCGGCAGTGCCGCTAGGCAGCGATGAACCCGTGACTGATTATGGCCAGGAGGAACTGGAGCCCACGCCGATGTTCACCGGACTGGTCCAGGCCACGGGCACGATCGAACGGGTGCAGGGTGGTGTGCGGCTGCGCTGGGCCGCCAGCGAGGGCGGCTGGTCGGCCCACGATCTGGCCCTCGGCGAGAGCGTGGCCGTGGATGGGGTGTGCCTCACGGTGGCGGAGCGCTTCAGCGATGGCTTCCGCGCCGATGTCAGTGACGAAACCCTGCGCCGCAGCATGCTTGCGGCCAGGGCGGAACGCCGGGGCGCCGTGAATCTGGAGCCGGCGCTGCGGCTGGCCGATCGCCTCGGCGGCCACCTGGTGAGCGGTCATGTCGATGGCCTCGGCACCGTGCTGGCGGTGGCGGCCGAGGGGGAGTCGTGGCGGCTGGATCTGGCCTGGCAGGATCCGGCCTACGGCCGCTACGTGTGCGACAAGGCCAGCGTCTGCGTGAACGGCATCAGCCTCACCGTGGCGGGCTGCAGCCCCGATGGCGCCAGCTTCTGGATTGCCGTGATTCCTCACACCTGGAAGGGCACCACCCTGCAGGGCCTGCGCCAGGGCGATGGGGTGAACCTGGAGGCCGATCTGCTGGCCAAATACACCGAACGGCTGCTGGCTGGCGGCGCCCAGCCCGACCTCGACCGCGCCTGGCTGGCTGAACACGGCTGGCAGGCCTAGGGTCCAGCCTCTGCCTCTTGCGTTGCCATGGTCCAGCTCAGCCCAGCCCGGGATGCGGCAGCTCTGAGGACCTTCACCCTCGGGGAGGGGGTGCTGATGCTGGTGCTCGGCTTGCTGGCGATGATCTTTCCGCTGGCCGCCTCCCTCTGGGTCACCGCGATGGTGGCGCTGATCTTTCTGGTGGGAGGCCTGCTCGGCTGGATCAACAACCTGATGCGGGCCCGGCTGCTCGGCCGCTGGCTGGCCTTCTGGCGTCTGGTGGTGTCCACCCTGCTGGTGGCAGCGGGGCTGTCGATGCTGCTGCAGCTCGGTTCGGGACCGACCCAGGCGGCGGCCCCGATCGCCACCCTGGCCCTGGCCATCGGAGTGGTGTTCGTGGTGGAGGGTTTGGTGGCCCTGGGGGTGTCCCTGGCCCACCGGCGCATTCGGGGCTGGGGCTGGGGCCTGCTCAACGGCCTGATCACCCTGGCCCTGGGCACGACGATCCTGCTGCTGCCCGGCCCTGTGCTGCTGCAGGTGCTGGGCCTGCTGGTGGGCATCAGCTTCGTGTTCAGTGGCCTCGACCTGCTCAGCTTCAGCGCCAGTTTCCACGGCCCCGATCAGCACACAGCCGGCCAGCCCGAACCCCCCGGCAGCTGAGGTCCTGAACCGCTGGAGAGCCACCCCGGGGGAAACGTGCTCAGTCGCACCCCGCTGAAGCGGTGTCGTCGCTGGCTTCGGCCTCGGGGAAAGCGCCGTCTTGGAGCGGCAGCAGCCGGATGGAGCGGCTGTCCCGCTGCAGTTCGATGCGGAATTCCTGGCCGGGCTGCAGCCCCAGCCGGCGGGTGTAGGCGTTGCCGATCAGCAGATTGCCGTTGCCGTGCACGCGGGTGCGGAACTCCGCCTGCCGCCCCTTGCCCGGGCCTGGGGCGGCGGCGCTGCGACCGGCGCTCGCCTCGGGAACGGGGTAGCCCTTGGCGGCCACCAGGGCCTTGTGGAAACTCTTCTTGAGCACGCGGCCACTGGGGCCGACGTACCCACAGGCGCGGGCAATCAGGTCCTCAGGCTGGTCGCTGAGGGCTCTGGCCCTGTCGAGCAGGGCCTTGCCTTCGAGCATCCCGCCCGGACCACCGCCACTGCTGGGACTCATGCCTGGAGATCCTGGCGACAGGTCATGAGCTGAATTGTGCCCAGTCCGCAGGCTGATCGGCAACAACCCCGGGGCTGGAAGCGGCTCAGAGCACGTAGAGGATGCCGTAGAGCACCACCCAGATGCCGTCCACAAAGTGCCAGTAGAGCTCTGCGGCCTCGAGGCCGAAATGCTTCTCAGCGCTGATCCGACCACCGCTGCGGGTCTGCAGGGCCACGATCAGGATGCAGATCACCCCCAGGGTCACGTGCAGACCGTGGAAGCCCGTGAGGGCATAGAAGGTGCTGGCAAAGAGGTTGTCGGTGAGGCCGAAGGGCAGGGTGAAGTACTCCACCATCTGGCCGGCCAGAAAGGTGGATCCGAGGCCGGCTGACACCAGCAACCAGGTGCGGCAGGTGGCCAGGCGATTGGCGCGGATCTCGCGGCCGGCGCGGTGGAAGGTGAAGCTGCTCAGCACCAGCAGCACGGTGTTGATCGTGGGCAGCAGCAGCTCCAGCTCGTAGATGCTGCCCTCGGGCAGCGGATTCACCGCTTTGAAGGTGAGGTAGGCCGCGAAGAAGCCCGCAAAGGTCATGCCATCGGCCACCAGGAAGGTGGTGAGGCCGAACATGCGCACATCGGCATGCAGGTCGGCCTCGGCACTGGCCTCAGCGGTTGGGGCAGCCGCTGCAGGGCTGCTCAGCAGCGAGCTGTCGGAGGAGTTGGTGGTGGTCATGACTGGGCCTCAGGACGGGTGCCGTAGCCGTAGGGCTCGGTGACGAGGGGGGCCTCCCCCTTCCAGTTCTCCACCGGAGGGGGCGAGGAGGTGAGCCATTCCGGCGTCAGGGCGTTCCAGGGGTTGTCGCCCGCCGGCTCACCGTTCCTGGCCGTCATCACCACGTTGATCAACAGCGGCAGGATGCTGATCGCCATGATCAGGGCCCCCACGCTGCTCACCTGGTTGAGCGTGGTGAAGGCCGGGTCGTACTCCGCCACGCGCCTGGGCATGCCATTCAGCCCCAGCCAGTGCTGGGGCAGGAAGCAGAGCTGGAAGCCGATCAGGGTGAGCACGAAGTGCAGGCGACCCAGATCCTCGTTAAGCAGACGGCCCGTGAACTTCGGATACCAGTGGTAGAGCGAGGCGAAGATCACAAACACCGTGCCTCCGTAGACGATGTAGTGAAAATGACCCACCACAAAGTAGGTGTCATGAACATGGATGTCGAAGGGCACCTGGGCCAGGCTGATGCCTGTGATGCCGCCGAACACGAAGTTCAGAATGAAGCCGCATGAAAACAGCATCGCCGAGTTGAGGGCGATCTTGCCTCCCCACAGGGTGGCGATCCAGTTGAAGAACTTGATGCCCGTGGGCACCGCGATGAATGAGGTGGCAATGGTGAAAAACAGCCGCATCCATGGAGGTGTGCCGCTGGTGAACATGTGGTGGGCCCACACGATCAGGCCCAGCACCACGATGCCCATGATCGAGTACACCATGGTGGTGTAGCCGAACAGGGGCTTGCGGGCGTGCACCGGCAGAATTTCGCTGACCAGGCCGAAGGCCGGCAGCACCATGATGTACACGGCTGGATGGGAATAGAACCAGAACAGGTGCTGGTAGACCACCACGTTGCCGCCCAGGGCTGGGTTGAAGAAGCCGGTGTGGGCCACGATGTCGAAGCTCAGCAGGATCAACACGCCGGCCAGCACAGGGGTTGAGAGCACCACCAGCAGGCTGGTGCCCAGCATTGCCCAGCAGTACATCGGCAACTGCATCATCTTCAGGCCAGGACGGCGCAGCTTCAGCACCGTGGCGATGAAATTGATGGCGCCGAAGATGGAACTGCCCCCAAGCAGCAGCACACTCAGAATCCACACCACTTGGCCGGCAGCCGGGGTGGTGAGACTGAGGGGTGGGTAGGCTGTCCAGCCGGACTGGGCAGCAGCGCCCGCCAGGAAATAGCTGCTGATCAGCAGGATTCCAGCCGGTGGAATCATCCAGAAGGCCACGGCATTGAGCCTCGGGAAGGCCATGTCCCGGGCGCCGACGTAGAAGGGAATCAGATAGTTGCCGAAGCCGCCATTGACCACGGGCACGATCCACAGAAAGATCATCACCGTGCCGTGCAGCGTCAGCACCTCGTTGTAGGTGTCACGGCTCACAAAGTCGGACATCGGACTGACCAGCTCGGTGCGGATCACACCGGCCAGCGCTCCTCCCACCAGATAGAAGGCAAAGCCGCACACCAGATACTGAAGCCCGATCACCTTGTGATCGAGGCTGAAGCTGAGATAGCGGGCCCACCCGGTGGGCTGCAGACCCTCCTGGGGCAGAGGGCCTGGACTGGCGATCGTCATCGGCTGGAACGCTGCGGGGGAAAGTTCGGGGTCACGGTCAACACGCCAGTTCAGGTGCTCGTTGTGGGGGTGTTCTGCGCCAGCCAGGCGTCGAAGCTCTCGCGTTCATGCACCACCACGTTGGAGCGCATGCCGCCGTGGTAGGCCCCGCAGAGTTCGGCGCAGACGATCGGGTAGGTGCCGGCGCGGGTGGGGGTGAAGGAGAGCTGGGTGGTCTGGCCCGGAATCACATCCTGCTTGAGGCGGAACTGCGGCACCCAGAAGGCGTGGATCACATCGCGGGCCTCCATGCGCAGCTCCACGGGCTGGCCCAGCGGCACATGCAGCTCGCCGCTGGTGATGTCGCCCTGGGGGTAATGGAAGATGAAGGCGAACTGCATGGCCGTCACCTCCACCGGCAGGGTCGGGGGAACCTCGCCTGTCTGATCAGGGGTGGCGGCAGCGCCGATGCCCCCCCAGATGCGCTCCGGGTCTGGGCCGGGGCTGTCACTGACGATGGCGGCCCGGTCGATGGTGCTGTGATCCATGGCGCTGTGATCCATGGCGGCATGGTCCATGAGGGGGGCCATGCCGCCCATGCGCTCGTAGATGTCGTAGCTATAGATACCAACGAAAAGAATGACCACCGCTGGTATCGCAGTCCAGACGATTTCCAGGGGCAGGTTGCCCTCAATGGCCACACCGTCGCTGGTGTCGCCGGCGGTGCGGCGAAACCGCAGCAGGCTGTACACCAAAACGATGGTGATGCCTAGGAACAGCATCGTGCCAATGCTGAATAAAACCTTAAAAAGGGAGTCGTAGGTGGCGGCGTTGCTGCTCGCATCGAGCGGCAGCATGTTCACCCGATTGCCCACCAGGAGCCCTGTTCCCACAAGGCCAGTCGTGGCCAGCACGGTGGTGAGGGCTGTGCGGATCTGCACGGCATTGGAAGTACTGAGGATCAGCCTATGGGCAGGGCCGTGCCGATGCGAGCCATTGCGCCTGCACAGTTGTGATCAGCGCATCTCAGCGGGGTGTTGGTGTTGCTGGCGGCTGGCCATGTTGTGAATTGACGATGTGAGCGAATCCTCATCCCTCGCTCCCCGCACCATCGCTACCGTGCAGCGACTCTGGGGCGCTCGCTCCGATGCAGACAGGCCTGCGGCCATCCCAGACGCCCGACTCTGGGGCCCCGGCCGAGGCCGAGGCCCCTCAGGCAGGTCCCATCCAGGCCGGCTCCCCGGCTGATCAGCTGACCCCACGGCAGGCCGATCGGCTCGGGCAGCTCAGCCGCCTGAGTGGCCACCTGGTGGTGGCCTTGGTGGCCCTGGTGGTGATCGGTGGGGCCACCAGGGTCATGCAGGCCGGCCTGGCCTGCCCTGACTGGCCGCTCTGCTACGGCGTGCTGCTGCCTGGCCGGCAGATGAACCTGCAGGTGTTTCTGGAGTGGTTTCACCGGCTCGACGCCTTCGTGGTGGGGGTCGCCCTGCTGGTGATGGCCGCCGCCAGCCTGGTGGGCCGCCGTCAGCTGCCCGGCTGGCTTCCCTGGGCCTCCGGCCTGGCCCTGGCCCTGGTGGCCGTCCAGGGAGGTCTTGGTGCCCTCACCGTGACCCGGCTGCTGGCCTCCTCGATGGTGACGGCTCATCTGGCTGCGGCCCTCAGCCTGCTGGCCCTGCTCAGTGGGCTGCACCAGGCCCTGAAGCTGCAGCAGGCTCTCAAGCGGCACTCTCAGCCCGGCACGGCTCCCCTGGAGCGGCCCTGGCGACTCGTCTGGGGCCTGGCTGTCTGCGCTGCCCTGCTGCTGGTGTTCTGCCAGAGCCTGCTCGGGGCCTGGATGGCCAGCCACTGGGCCGCTGATCGCTGTCTGGCTGCCGGCGATGACTGCCGCTGGCTGCTGCTGCATCGCCAGCTGGCCCCTGCGGCCGGGGGTGCCGTGCTGGCTGTGGCCGCCCTCGCCGCCGCCCTCCGTCCTGCCCTGCCGCGCTCGACCCGCCTGCTGGCCCTCGGCGGCGCCCTGCTGGTGGTGGCCCAGCTGGCCCTGGGCGTCACCACCCTGAGGCTGGCCCTCGCCGTGCCCGCCGTGACCATCGCTCACCAGCTCGGTGCGGCCCTGCTGGTGGCCGTGCTCGCCGGCCTGCTGGGCCAGCTGCCTGGCCTGGCCGGCCGGCCCCCCTCAACATCCCCATCC
>NZ_JADEWP010000134.1:0-7051 GCF_015207535.1 Cyanobium sp. LEGE 06143
ACCCCCGACCGCCGCCGTCAACTGGTGACCTTCCTGGCCGCCCTTGGCCTCGATCCAGATGGCCCCGGCGGCCCCGGATCGACGGCGGAGGCCCTGGCCCCGGTGGATGAGGCCCTCACCCACACCTCCGCCCGCCTGCCCCGCAACCACGAGCAGCTGGAGTTCCTCGGCGACGCCGTGCTGAGGCTGGCGGCCTCCGAATACCTGCGTCAGCACCACCACGGCCTCAGCGTGGGTCGCCATGCCGCCCTGCGCAGCCAGCTGGTGAGTGACCGCTGGCTGGCGGAACTGGGCCAGGAGTGTGGCGTGGCCAACGTGGCCCTGATCGGTCCGATGGCCCAGGGCGACCGCGCCGGCGAGGCCACCGTGCGGGCAGAGCTGTGCGAGGCCCTGATCGGTGGCCTGTATCAGGCCTGGGGCTCCCTGCAGCCGGTGCACCGCTGGCTCACCCCCCACTGGCACCTCAGTAGCACCACCCTGCTGGCCGATCCCGACCGGCACAACTGGAAGTCGGCGCTGCAGGAGTGGACCCAGGGCCAGGGCCTGGGGCTGCCGCGCTACAGCTGCCGCGAGGCGAGCCCGACCCACGGCGATCCCCGGCGGTTTCACTGCCGCGTGAGCTTCGAGGCGAGCGGGCCGGAACCGGCCGAGGGCTGGGGTGGCTCGCGCCGGGCCGCCGAGCAGGACGCGGCGCGGCTGGCCCTCGCCCGCCTCAGAGCTGCTCGAGGGTGAGCAGGGGCACCGTGACCAGCTTGTCCCAGTTGCCGCCCTCGAACAGCACGGCGGCCCGGTTGCCGCTGATCCGCTGCACGAACCCCTTGTAACCGTTGTAGATCGAGCGCCCGTCACGCACCACCACGGTGCTGCCCGGCAGGATCGGAAGGTCAGTCATGGTGGAAAACCAGCGTGGGGGCCATTATCGGCTGTAAGCGCCAGCGATGACTGCGATCGACGAGCCCCAGCGATGACGGAAACCGAAGAACTGCTGGTGGTGGGCCGCTTGGTGGCGGCCCAGGGGCTGAAGGGCGAGGTGCGGGTGCTGCCCATGAGCGACTTCCCCGAGCGCTTCACCCGGCCCGGCCGCCGCTGGCTGCAGCGGCGCGGCCAGGCGGCCCGCCCCCTGGAGCTGCTCTCTGGAAGGCCCCTGCCAGGTAAGGAGTTGTTCGTGCTGCGCCTGGCCGGGGTCGACAGCCGCGAGGCGGCCGAGGCCGTGGTGGGCGAGGAGCTGCTGGTGCCCGCCAGCGACCGTCCCAGGCTGGCTCCCGGCGAGTTCTACCTGCTGGATCTGGTGGGCCTCGAGGTGCGCCTGCTCGAGGGCGGCGTTGAGGGCGTTGCTGAGAACGGCAGCGGGGCAGGCGCCGTGCTGGGCACGGTCACCAACCTGATCCATGCCGGTAACGACCTGCTGGAAGTGGCCCTTAGCGACGGCCGCCGGCTGCTGATCCCCTTCGTGCAGGCGATCGTGCCGGAGGTGCGGCTGGCCGAGGGCTGGATCGGCATCACCCCTCCTCCAGGTCTGCTTGACCTCTGAAACCTGGCGGGCTGGCCTTGAATGGCGGCACGGCACGACAGCGATGAGCAGCACTCCCAACCTGGTTCCCGTGATCCTCTGCGGGGGCACCGGCACCCGCCTCTGGCCCCTCTCGCGGGCCAGCTACCCGAAGCAGTACTGGGCCCTGGGCGGCAGCGGGGAGGAAACCCTGCTGCAGCAGACCCACCAGCGGCTCACGGGCCTGCCGGGGCTGGCGCCGCCGCTGCTGATCTGCAACGAAGACCACCGCTTCATCGTGGCTGAGCAGATGCGGCAGATCGAGGTGGAGCCCGGTGGTATCCTGCTGGAGCCGATCGGCCGCAACACCGCCCCCGCCGTGGCGGTGGCCGCCCTGCACGCCACGGCTCGCGGCGACGACCCCCTGCTGCTGGTGCTGGCAGCCGACCACGTGGTGCGCGACACCGCCGCCTTCCGCCGCACGGTGGAGGCCGGCCTGGGGGCCGCCATGGCGGGCCAGCTGGTGACCTTCGGCATCGTGCCCACGGCGCCTGAAACCGGCTACGGCTACATCGAGGCCGCCGCGCTCCTGCCCACCGCCGGGACCGCTGACCCCCAGCCGGTGCCGATCGCCCGTTTCGTGGAAAAACCTGACGCCGCCACGGCGGAGAGCTTCCTGGCCTCCGGGCGCTTCACCTGGAACAGCGGCATGTTCCTGTTCCGCGCCAGCGCTGTTCTGGCGGAACTGGAACGCCTGGCCCCCGAGGTGGTGAGCGCCTGCCGCGCCGCCCTGGAGCACGACTCCGCCGACCTCGATTTCCTGCGGCTCGAACGGGAGGCCTTTGCCGGCTGCCCGGGGGTGGCCATCGACGTGGCAGTGATGGAGAAGACCGAGTTGGGCTGCGTGCTGCCCCTGCAGGCCGGCTGGAGTGATGTGGGCAGCTGGAGTGCTCTCTGGGAAACCGCCGACCAGGACGGCGCCGGCAACGTGCTGCGGGGCCGGGTGATCAGCGAGGCCAGCCGCAACTGCTACCTGCGCAGCGAGCACCGGCTGGTGGTGGGCCTGGGGGTGGAAGACCTGGTGGTGGTCGAGACCGACGACGTGGTGCTGGTGGCCCACCGCGACAAGGCCCAGGACGTCAAGACGGTGGTGGGACTCCTGGAGCGGGCCGGCGCCCCCGAGAGCAAGGCGCACCGCAAGATCTACCGCCCCTGGGGCTCCTACGACGGCGTGGTGGAGGGCGAGCGCTGGCAGGTGAAGAAGATCATGGTGAATCCGGGCGCCAGCCTCTCGCTGCAGATGCACCACCACCGGGCCGAGCACTGGGTTGTGGTGAAGGGCACTGCGGTGGTGGAGAAGGACGGCCAGCAGGAGCTGGTGGGCGAGAACCAGAGCACCTACATCCCGCTGGGGGCCCGGCACCGGCTCAGCAACCCGGGCAAGATCCCCGTGGAGCTGATCGAGGTGCAGAGCGGCGCCTATCTCGGCGAAGACGACATCGTGCGCTTCGAAGACCGCTACGGGCGCAGCGATGCCGTGCTCAAGGGCGCCTGATCCCTCAGGAGCAGCTGATCCCTCACTCCACCGTGACGCTCTTGGCCAGGTTGCGGGGCTGATCCACATCCAGGCCCCGATGGGCAGCGATGTGATAACTCAGCAGCTGCATCGGAATCACGGTGAGCAGGGGGCTGAGCAGCTCCGACACCTCGGGGAGCGGCAGCAGCACATCGAACAGGTCGGTGTCGGGCCCCTGGGGCGCCACCCCGATCAACTGGGCATCGCGGGCCTTGGCCTCCTGGGCATTGCTGAGCACCTTCTCGAACACCGGGCCCGGCATCGCGATCGACACCACCGGCACCCGCGAATCGAGCAGGGCGATCGGGCCATGCTTCATCTCTCCGGCCGGGTAGCCCTCGGCATGGATGTAGCTGATCTCCTTGAGCTTGAGGGCACCCTCCAGGGCGATCGGGAAGTTGATGCCCCTGCCCAGGAAGATCACGTCCTGGGTGTCGGCAAACAGATGGGCCAGGGCCTCGCAGCGCTGGTCGTGGTCGTCCACCAGCTGGCGCAGCAGCAGCGGCAGCTGGCGCAGCTGGCCCACCAGCTGGCGCAACTGCTCGGGCTCCCCCACCCCCGGGGCGCCCCCCTGGCGCTCGGCGAAGGCCAGGGCCAGGCCGTAGAAGGCCAGCAGCTGGCCCAGGAAGGTCTTGGTGGCGGCCACACCCACCTCGATGCCGGCGCCGATGTCGAGCAGGTGGGGCACCATGCGGGCCAGGGAACTCTCCGGCCGGTTGGTGATCCCCAGCAGCCGGGCCGCGTAGGCCGGATCGGCCACCTGCTGGCGGCGGTCGCGCTCCATGGCCAGGGCCGCGAGGGTGTCGGCGGTCTCGCCCGACTGGGTCACCCCGATCGTGAGGGTGTGGCGGCTGAGCGGCGGCGGCGCGTAGCGGAACTCGCTGGCATAGAACACGCTGGTGGGGATGCCGGCCAGCTGCTCCAGCAGGTAGGCGCCCACCTGGGCCGCGTGGCGGCTGGTGCCGCAGGCCAGGATCTGGATCCGCTCCACCCCCTCGTAGAGACCCTCGTCGAGGGCCAGGGCCACGAGCCGCGCTCCCCCCTCGGGGGGCAGATGGCGTGCCACCCAGAGGGCGGCGGTTTCAGGCTGCTCATGGATCTCCTTGAGCATGAAGTGGCGGAAGCTGCGCTTGTCCGCCACGTGCTGGGTGCCGCTCAGCAGGCTGGGAGCCCGCTGCACCCGCTGGCCCTCGGCGTTGTACAGCTCGATGCCGAGCGGGGTGAGCAGGGCCACCTCGCCGTCTTCCATCGGCAGGATGGTGCGGGTGAAGCCCGCCAGGGCGGGGGTGTCGCTGGCGCAGAGGAATTCCCCCTCGCCAAGGCCGATCAGCAGAGGGGCAGCGCGGCGGGCCACCACCAGGGCGCCGGGCACCCGGCCCCACACCACCGCCAGGGCGTAGGCCCCCGCCAGCAGCGGCAGCACCTCCTGCACCGCTTGCAGCAACAGCGCCGGCCCCGCCTCAGTGCCCTCGGCCAGAAGCTGGTCGAGCCGCCGCGCTAGCAGGTGGGGAATCACCTCGGTGTCGGTGTCGGAGCGGAACACCACCCCCTCCTGCTGCAGCCCTTCGCGCAGGCTGCGGTGGTTCTCGATGATGCCGTTCTGCACCACCGCCAGCTCGCCGCGGCCGTCGAGGTGGGGATGGGCGTTGCGTTCCTCGGGCTTGCCGTGGGTGGCCCAGCGGGTGTGGCCGATGCCGCAGTGGCCCGGAGCGCCCTGCTGCTCAAAGCGACCCGTGAGGTTCACGAGCTTGCCCTCCGCCCGCAGACAGTGGAGCTGCTCCTCGGGGCCTTCGCCGCGGAGCTCCACGGTGGCGATGCCGGCGGAGTCGTAGCCGCGGTATTCCAGCTGGCGCAGCCCTTCCAGCAGCTGGGGAGCCGCCTCCCGGGAACCGATCAGGGCAACGATGCCGCACATAGGCCAGGGATCACAAAAAAAGCCCGGCGCGGGCCGGGCATGAGCTTATGGGAGCTGCAGGGAAGGCCCAGGCCGGCTGGGCGGCCGCTGAGAACTCAGTAGGCGAGGCCCATGGAGCGGGTGGTCTCGTCGCCCAGATAGACGCGGATCGAGAGGAAGTCGGTGGGGCAGGCGGTTTCGCAGCGCTTGCAGCCCACGCAATCTTCGGTGCGGGGGGAGGAGGCGATCTGGGAGGCCTTGCAGCCGTCCCAGGGCACCATCTCAAGAACGTCGAGGGGGCAGGCACGGACGCACTGGGTGCAGCCGATGCAGGTGTCGTAGATCTTGACGGCGTGGGACATCTGGACTCCGGTGTGCTGAGACTCGGCGTGTGGCAAAGGTACCGAAGCTGTTCGGGTCCGATCGCCCCCGAGGCCGCGGCCGTCATCCTTGTTCATAAGTCGCCCCTCACTGGCGCCTGAGGAGCCCCAGGCGGGACGACCCGTAGAGTGCCTCGACCAACAAAGCGGCCATGTCCCAGGAAGCGATCTTCGAGAAAGTGCGCTCCATCGTTGCTGAACAGCTCAGCGTCGACGCCGCAGAAGTGAAGTCTGAGTCCAACTTCCAGAACGATCTCGGGGCCGACTCCCTCGACACCGTCGAGCTGGTGATGGCGCTGGAGGAGGCCTTCGACATCGAGATTCCCGATGAGGCGGCTGAGGGCATCGCCACCGTGGGGGATGCCGTCACCTACATCCAGGACAAGCAGGCCTGAACCGCTCCATGGTCCAGGGTCTCCAGCGGGTCGTCATCACCGGCCTCGGCGCGGTCACACCGATCGGCAATGACGTCTCCAGTTACTGGGATGGCTTGAGCAGCGGCCGCAACGGCGTGGCGGGGATCACCCTGTTCGACGCCAGCCGCCATGCCTGTCGCTTCGCCGCTGAGGTGAAGCAGTTCGACCCCAGCGGCTGGCTCGAGCCGAAGGAGTCGAAGCGCTGGGACCGCTTCTGCCAGTTCGCGGTGGTGGCGGCCAAGCAGGCCGTGGCCGATGCCGGCCTCCTGATCGACGCCAGCAACGACGAGCGGGTGGGAACGGCGATCGGCTCCGGCGTGGGCGGATTACTGATGATGGAGAGCCAGGCCCACGTGCTGGCCGATCGCGGCCCCGACCGGGTGAGCCCGTTCTGCGTGCCGATGATGATCCCGAACATGGCCACGGGGCTCACGGCGATCGCCCTCGGTGCCAAGGGACCGAGCTCCGCCGTGGCCACGGCCTGTGCGGCGGGCTCCAACGCCATCGGCGATGCCTACCGCCTGATCCAGCTGGGCCTGGCNKMTNCCATSRTSWGNMRKCSGNSCCRMGYCGGMGNNCMCGCCCCTGGGGCTGGCGGGCTTCGCCAGTGCCAAGGCCCTCTCCTTCCGCAACGACGATCCGGCCACGGCGAGTCGCCCCTTTGATGCCGAGCGCAACGGCTTCGTGATCGGCGAGGGCGCCGGCGTGCTGGTGCTCGAGAGCCTGGACCATGCCGAGTCCCGCGGCGCCACCATCCTCGGCGAGGTGGTGGGCTACGGCATGAGCTGCGATGCCCACCACATCACCTCACCTGCCCCCGGCGGCCGCGGGGGGGCCCAGGCGATGCGACTCGCCCTGCGGGACGCCCAGCTTGAGCCGGAGGCGGTGGACTATGTGAATGCCCATGGCACCAGCACCCAGGCCAACGACAGCAATGAGACCGCCGCCATCAGGAGTGCCCTGGGCGAGCGGGCCGGCCAGATTCCGGTGAGCTCCACCAAGTCGATGACCGGCCATCTGCTGGGCGGCAGCGGCGGCATCGAGGCCGTTGCCGCCGTGCTCGCCATGAAGCATGGCCTGGTGCCGCCTACGATCAATTACCTCAATCCGGATCCGGCCTGTGATCTGGATGTCGTGCCCAACCAGGCCCGTGAACGGAAACTCAACGTGGTGCTCTCCAACTCCTTCGGATTCGGTGGCCACAACGTCTGCCTGGCCTTCCGGCGTCTGAGCTGATGGTCCGTTAGCCCCACCGCCCGGCATCGCCTGTTGCGTCGAGCCTGATCACCCTTACCC
>NZ_JADEWP010000137.1:0-6957 GCF_015207535.1 Cyanobium sp. LEGE 06143
CCCCTTCTCCCCTGCCGGGCAGCCCTCCCGCTCAGGGCCGCCCAGCGCCGACGAGGCTGCCGCCGCCTTCGCTGCCGCCTCGCCTCTCGCTCGCCAGCCTGCCGGTGTGGCGCTCCGTGCTCGCGATCAGCAGCTGCTGCTCAAGGCGCTGCAGCGCCATTTCGAGGCGGATCACGCCAACCGTCTGGTCGCCGTGAAGGTAGCCCGCCGCTGGGGTCACCGCTGCACCCTGCCGCTGCTGCACAGGGCCCGCCGCGACCCCGACCCCCGCGTGGTGCTCGAGGCAGCTCTGGCGCTGGAACGCTTCCGGGGCCGGCAGTCCCGGCCTCAGGCGGGGGAACCGGTCGTGGCGCTGCCCCGCAACGTCTCGCGCACCCGGTAGATGGGCCGCCCCTGACTCTCGTGGTAGGTGCGCATCTGCAGTTCAGCCAGCAGCCCGAAGCAGAACAGCTGCACGCCCGCCACAACGCTGATCAGGGCCACCAGCAACAGCGGCCGATCGCCGATCTCGGCCCCCAGCAGCAGCTTTTCCACCACCAGGGCCACAGTCAGCAGCAGACCCACCGCCATGGCCGCCAGCCCGGCTGAACCGAACACGTGCATCGGCCGGGTCAGGAATCGCTTCATGAACCACACCGTGAGCAGGTCCATCAGCACCCGGAAGGTGCGATCGATGCCGTAGTTGCTCTGGCCATAGCGGCGGGCGTGGTGGCCGACCTGCACCTCGCTGATGCGGGCGCCCTCGATGAAGGCCAGGGCTGGCAGAAACCGGTGCAGCTCGCCGTAGAGGTTGAGGTCGTCCACCACCTCGCGGCGGTAGGCCTTGAGAGAACAGCCGTAGTCGTGCAGGCGTACGCCGGTGACCCGGGCGATCAGACGATTGGCGATGCGGCTGGGCAGCAGCCGCGACACGGCATGGTCCTGCCGCTGGTGGCGCCAGCCGCTCACCAGATCGAAGCCCTGCTCCAGCCGCTCCAGCAGCATGGGAATGTCGGCCGGATCGTTCTGCAGGTCGCCATCAAGAGTGACGATCACCTGCCCGCAGCTGGCATCGAAGCCCGCGGCCATGGCGGCGCTCTGGCCGTAGTTGCGCCGCAGCAGCACCACCACCAGCTCCGGCCGGCTGCTGCTCAGCCCGCGCAGCACCTCGGCGGTGCCGTCGGTGGAGCCGTCATCCACCACCACCAGCTCGTGCTCCAGCCCCAGGGGGCGGATCGATCGCAGCACCTGCTCCACCAGCAGCGGCACGTTCTGCTCCTCGTTGTAGAGGGGCACCACCACTGAGAGATCCATCGCGGCCCGATCGCAGGCAAGGAACCTAGGCGGGCAGGGGACTGCCGTCGTGACAGCGCATCACCCGTCCGGCGCCGCGCAGTTCGGCGCGGTAGTGGCCCGCCACGGGGTGAGCATTGTTGGGGTTGAGATCGTCGATGCCGATGCCGTTGTGCCCGTGCTCGCGCCCGGAGCTGTGCAGATAGCGTCCGCTGCCCAGGTGCAGGGCCACGTGGGTGCAGCGCTGCGGGCTGCCGAAGAAGATCAGGTCGGCGGGCTCGAGCTGGTGGAACACGCCGGGGCGCACCGCCAGGGGCTGGCAGAAGCGCTCCTGCAGGTAGGCATCGCGCGGCAGCCAGATGCCGGTGCTGGCGTAGGCCGCCTGCACCAGCCCGGAACAGTCGAAGTCGGGCCCGAGGCTGCCCCCCCACAGATAGGTGTTGGGCCTTTGGTTGGCGGCCATGGCAAAGGCCAGCACCGCCGCCAGCCGTTCCTCGATGGCGGCGCGAGCCAGCAGCAACGGCCTGGGAGCGCGGCTGGCCATCGCCTGCCCCAGCAGCGCATCGGCCGCGATCCAGCCCGGGTAGCCGTCCTCCAGCAGGCGCACCCGCAGGCGGCCCTGCTTCAAGCCGCTGCAGATCTCCAGGCAGCGCCCGCCAGCCGCCTGGGTGGCGAGCCCGCTTCCCTGCGGACGGCTGAACAGGTCGAGGGGGGCCTCCAGCCGCCAGACGCTGCCGGGCAGGAGCAGTTCCGGCGCAGCCGCCGTGCCCTCCGCAAGGGGAAGCGACTGGGGGGTTCCTAGGGTCGTCACAGCTTGTGCCGGCACTGATGGCGTTCTACAGCCAGGACCAGGGCATGGCGCAGACCCTGGCTGAGCTGATCGAGGCGCTGGAGCTGGAGGGCCGCCCGGGTCTGGGCCAGCAGCTCTCGATCACCTGGGTTCGCTTTGCTCCATCCCAGCGGGAGCGAGCCATGGAGGCGGGGCCCAGCGCCTTCTGGAGCCTCCCCGGACGGGGGGCCAGTTGGGGGGGGGATCGCCAGCGCTACCCCGCCAGTGTGGTGAAGCTGGTGTACCTGATCGCCGTTGAGGCCTGGCTGCAGGAGGAATGGCTCGAGGACGGGCCTGAGCTGAGGCGGGCTCTGGCCGACATGATCCGCGACTCCAGCAATGACGCCACCGGCCTGGTGGTGGATCTGCTCAGCGGCACCACCAGCGGTCCGGCCCTGCCCCCCGAGCGCATGGAGGCCTGGGTGCGGCAGCGCCAGCTGGTGAACGACTGGCTGGCAGGGTTGGGGTGGCCTGAGTTGCAGGGCTGCAACGCCTGCCAGAAAACCTGGGGCGATGGTCCCTACGGCCGCGAGCGGGCCTTCTACGGCCCGGAGCTGGACAACCGCAACAGCCTCAGCAGCGAGGCGGTGGCCAGGCTGTTGCTGGCGGTGATGGCCGCCGCTGTGGTCTCGCCGCCGGCCTGTGCACGCATGCGACAAGTGCTGGAGCGCAGTCTGGAGCCGGACTGCCGCGCGGCCGACCCGGAAAACCAGGTGGACGGTTTCCTCGGCGCCGGCCTGCCCGATCAGGCCAGGCTGTGGAGCAAGGCCGGCTGGATGAGTCAGGCGCGCCATGACGCCGCCTATGTGGAGGCTGAGGGCCACGACCCCTTCCTGCTGGTGGTGTTCAGCGAGGGTCGGGAGCGGGCCCTCGATGAACGGCTGCTGCCGGCGCTCGCCAGCCACCTCTGCAGGGCTTGCAGGCACTGAGGGCCCAAGGCAGGAGCGACCAGCTCAGGGCAGGGGGCTTGGGCAGTTCAACGGAGAGGGAGGGATTCGAACCCTCGACAGAAGTTGCCTCCTGTAACTCCTTAGCAGGGAGCCGCTTTCAACCGCTCAGCCACCTCTCCAGGGGCCCGATGAGCTTATCAGCGTGGCCATCGGCTCAGGCTCTGGCGGGTTGGGCCTCCAGCCTCGGCAGGCGCAGCTTGAAACCGCAGAGGATTTCCCACGGGATGGTGCCACAGCGCTCGCTCCAGTCGGTGGGCTGAATCTGCTGGTCGCCATCGCTGCCCAGCAGGGTCACCACCGAGCCCGTCTCCAGATCGGCGCAATCGGTGGCATCCACCACGAGCTGGTCCATGGTGATCGCCCCCACCTGCGCCAGGCGCTGACCCTCGAACAGCACCTCCATCTGGTTGGAGAGTTGCCGGGGCACCCCGTCGGCATAGCCGATGCCCACCACCGCCAGGCGGCTGGGGCGCGCGGTGTGGAAGCGGTGGCCGTAGCTCACCCCAACGCCCTCAGGCACCTCGCGCACCAGGGTGACCCGGGCGTGCAGGTGCAGGGCCGGCTGCAGGTCGAGCACCCGGCGCAGATGGGGGGCGGGGCTGTGGCCATACAGGGCCAGGCCCACCCGCACCATGTCGTAGTGGAGCGCAGGGCTGCGCAGGGTGGCGGCCGAATTGGCCAGGTGGCGGATCCCCGGCTCGAGCCCCTGCTGCCTCAGGCTCGCCAGCACGTTGTCGAAGCGGCGTTTCTGCTCCGCCGTGGTGGGGTCCAGATCCCCGGCCACGGCGGCTTCCGGCTCGGCGTCAGCGTTGGCGAGGTGGGAGTAGACCCCTGCCAGGTGCACGGCATCCAGCTCCTGGATGGCTCTCACCAGCCTCGGCCCCTCCTGCCAGGCCGCTCCCAGCCTGGTCATGCCCNTNTCNAGNTTNNGNNNCACGGCCATCGGGGCGCCGCCGCCGCTGGCCAGGTTCTGACAGAGCAGGGCCTCCCGCATGCCGCTGATCGTGGGCATCAGCTGCCAGCGCTGGCAGCTGCGCAGTTCCTCGGGATGGCCGAGCCCGCCCAGCACCAGCACCGGCGCCTCGATGCCGGCCTGGCGCAGCTGGATCCCCTCGCCGAGGGTGGCGACCCCGAAGCAGCTGGCTCCCCCCTCCAGGGCGGCCCGGGCCACCACCACGGCACCATGGCCATAGCCATCGGCCTTGACCACGGCCATCAGGGAGCAGTCGGGGCCGATGGCGCGCTTCAGCGCCCGGGCGTTGGCGGTGATCGCCCAGGCCTCCACGTCCACCCAGGCCCGCCGCCGCTCCAGGCCGGCCTCCACCAGGGGCAGGCTCGGCAGCCAGCCTTGGTTCGTGGCCTGCGTCACGGATTCCTCAATCCAGCGCAATTAGCATGCCGGGTAATCCCGGCTCTGGCATGGGCCACGTCCTCGTCCTCAACGCCTCCTACGAACCCCTCAACATCACCACCTGGCGCCGCGCCATGGTGATGCTTCTCAAGGGCAAAGCCGAAGGCCTGGAACACGACCCGACACATCTGATCCGCGAGGATACTCTGCTCCCCACGGTGATCCGCCTGCGGCAGTTCGTACGCGTGCCCTACCGGCAACTGCCGCTCACCAGGCGCAATCTCTTCCACCGGGACGGCCACTGCTGCCAGTACTGCGGCTATGGCGGAGATCAGCTCTCGGTGGATCACGTCGTTCCCCGCAGCCGCGGTGGGCTGGACAGCTGGGAGAACGTGACCACCGCCTGCCTGAGCTGCAACGTGCGCAAGGGCAACCGCACGCCGCGGGAGGCCGGCATGGCCCTGCGCCGCCAACCCCATCGTCCCGCCAGCGGCCTCGGCTATGAGGCGACGCGCCACCTGCGGGCCGGTCGCCACCACGAGTGGGCCAAATACCTGATCGGCGTGGAGTCCGGCGCCGAGCTGTTCGTCTGAGCGCGGCTGCCCGTTCAGGCGCTCACCTGGGCGGCGAGGGCATCGAGGCGGCGGTTCTGGTCGGCGGTGATGCAGGCCCCGATCAGGTCGTGGAGCTGGCCATTGAGAATGGGCTCGAGCGAGAAGTTGCGCCCCAGGCGGTGGTCGGTGGTGCGGTTGTCCTTGTAGTTGTAGGTGCGGATCTTTTCACTGCGGTCGCCGCTGCCCACCTGCGCCAGCCGGTCGGAGCGCTCTCTGGCGTTGGCCTCAGCGAGCTGGCGCTCGTAGAGCTTGGCCCTCAGGATCTCCATGGCCCGCTCCCGGTTCTGCAGCTGCGAGCGCTCCTGGGTGCAGAACACGCGAATGCCGGTGGGTCGGTGGATCAGGTCCACCGCCGTTTCCACCTTGTTGACGTTCTGGCCGCCGGCCCCGCCGGAGCGGGCGGTGCTGATCTCCACGTCGCCGGGCTCGATCTGCACCTCCACCGGATCGGCCTCCGGCATCACGGCCACCGTGGCCGTGGAGGTGTGCACCCTCCCCTGGGACTCCGTGGCCGGCACCCGCTGCACCCGGTGCACGCCGGGCTCAAATTTCAGCTGGCTGAACACGCCCTCGCCCCGGATCGCCAGGATCAGTTCCTTGTAGCCCCCCAGCTCCGCCTCCGAAGCCGACACCGGATCAACCCGCCAGCCCAGGCTCTGGGCGTAGCGCTCGTACATGCGGGCCAGGTCGCCGGCCCAGATGGCGGCCTCGTCGCCGCCGGCCCCTGCCCGCACCTCGAGCATCACGCTGCGCTCATCGCGGGGATCGCGCGGCAGCAGAGCCACGGTGAGCGTCTGTTCCAGGGCTGCGATGGCCTTGCCGAGCTGCTGCAGTTCCTCGCTGGCCAGTTGCTCCATGCCAGCGTCACCCCGATGCTCCCGCAGCAGTTGCCGGGCTTGGTCCTCTTCCTGCTTCAGCTTCTGGAAGCGCTCATGGTTCCGCACCAGCGGTTCCAGGCGTGAGCGCTCGCGGGCGATCGCCTGCAGCTGCTCGGGGTTTGAGGCCACGGCAGGATCCGCCAGTTGGCGCTCCAGGGTCTCAAAGGTGCTCCTGGCGGCCGTGAGGCGATCATGAAGGAGAGAGGGATCCATGGGCCAGCGATTCCGGAGCTGTCAGGAGGGGCGCTCCGGGCAGAAGTGGCTCTCCCGGCCGCGCGGCTCCGTTGGCTCAGGCCTCGGTGGTGCCGGCTTCGGGCTTCGCTTCTGGTTCGGTCTTGACGCCAGCACTGCTGTCGAGGCTGGCCATGCCGTACTTGCGCATGAAGCGGTCAACCCGGCCTTCGGTGTCGAGGATCTTCTGGGTTCCGGTGTAGAAGGGGTGGTTGCCACTCCACACGTCCACATGGAGCTCAGGTGAGGTGGAGCCGGTGGTCATCACCACCTCTCCGTTGCAGATCACCTTGGCATCGGGGTACCAGGTGGGATGAATGTCGGCCTTGGGCATGGCTGGAAAGGTCTGAAGGAGATCGACGATCGGCGCTTCGAGTTGAAGATCAGCGCTTCGAGAACTGGGGCGCCTTACGGGCTTTCTTGAGGCCGTACTTGCGGCGTTCCTTGGCTCGGGGGTCGCGGCTGAGGTGGCCCTCCGTCTTGAGCGGTTTGCGGTTGTCAGGGGACAGGTCGCACAGGGCCCGGGCAGCGCCCTGCTTGATGGCATCGGCCTGGCCGGTGAGGCCACCGCCGCGCACGTTCACCAGCAGGTCGTAGTCGGTGGCGAGCCCCAGGGTGTTGAGGGGGGCTTTGACCGCCGCCAGGTACACGGGGTTGTAGTTCAGGTAGTTATCGCCGGGACGGCCGTTGATCGTGACGCTGCCGCTGCCGGGCACGACACGGACACGGGCCACGGCGGTCTTGCGGCGACCGGTGCCCCAGTAGACGACGTTGGAGGTGCTCATTGGGCGGCGGCGGCAGGATCGAGGGCGAGGGGCTGGGGCTTCTGGGC
>NZ_JADEWP010000140.1:0-6728 GCF_015207535.1 Cyanobium sp. LEGE 06143
TTTCAGCACTGTGCGAGCTGCCAGCTGACGCCGGGTCTGATCCAGCAGGTCGTACTCCTGTCGCAGCCGTTCGCCCGTGTCGGTGAGCTCCAGCAGGGCCTGCTGGTGGTCGGCGACGGGGCCGCCCAGGTGGGAGCCGATCCAGAAGGAGAGCTCGCGGGGCAGATCCGGCAGGTCGCTGGGCAGGCTGGCCGGCTTGCCCACCAGCTTGGCGGTGAGTTCCACCACGTCGCGCAGGGCCTGGTCCACGCTGCCGGCCAGGGTCTTGAGGGCTTCGGGGGAGTCGGTGTCTCCGTCTTCGATCCAGCTCACCAGGCCCACCCGAAACGGGGCTTCCCGCACGATGTCCAGCACCCGGAAGCGCTGCTGCCCCATGGTCACGACGTTGCTGCGGTCGTCGTCCTGGGTCTGGCAGTGGATGATCTCGGCACAGCAGCCGATGTCCGCCATCTCCTGAGATTTGGGATCCCAGCGCACCACCCCGAAGCGGCGGTCTTCGGCCATCACCGTGCGCAGCAGCATGCGGTAGCGGGGCTCGAAGATATGCAGAGGCAGAACTTCCTGGGGGAAGAGCACCACGTCAGGGAGGGGGAAGAGCGGCAGCTCCCTTACGGCCAGTTCACCCATGGCGAGTTGAGGAGTTGCCGAGCCATCCTAGGAAGAAGGTAAGGGGCCCGCGCCCTGGAAGGCGCGGCAGGGGCCGCAGGATCTGGCTCAGAGCTTCACTTCGATGTCCACACCACTGGGCAGATCGAGCTTCATCAGAGCGTCGATCGTCTTGGCCGAAGGGCTATAGATGTCGATGATGCGCCGGTGGGTGCGGGTTTCAAAGTGCTCCCGGGAATCCTTGTCGACGTGGGGCGAGCGCAGCACGCAGTAGATCTTGCGCTTGGTGGGCAGTGGGATCGGCCCGATCGCCGTGGCGGCTGTGTGGTCAGCCGTTTCAATGATTTTTTCGCAGGAGAGATCAAGCATGCGCCGATCAAACGCTTTCAGGCGAATGCGGATCTTCTGCTGGGGGATGGCGGTGGACATGGAGATCAAAAGCTGGCCGGATGGCCAGGAGGAAACGTCCTTGGACGGAGGGGATGGCTAGGCAGTGGATGGGTCGACCCCTAGGGGATCTGCACACTGAATTGTCGATGTTCTGGTCACGAAGGCGCTGAGCTAACTCAGTGCGTCATTCGAGGCTGAAGAGCTGGGGGCAGCCTGGCAATGTCTGCCTGGCTGCCCCCTGTCGCCATCAGGAGATGATCTTGGACACCACGCCGGCACCGATGGTGCGACCGCCCTCACGGATGGCGAAGCGCATGCCCTGCTCGATGGCCACAGGGCAGATCAGCTCACCGGTCATTTTGATGCGGTCGCCCGGCATCACCATTTCCACGTTGGAGCCGTCATCGGCGGTGAAGGCGGTGATCTGGCCAGTCACGTCCGTCGTACGGATGTAGAACTGGGGCCGGTAGCCGGCAAAGAAGGGAGTGTGGCGACCACCCTCTTCCTTCTTGAGCACGTACACCTCACCCTCGAACTTGGTGTGGGGCGTGATCGAACCGGGCTTGATCAGTACCATGCCGCGCTCGATGTCCTCCTTCTGGATACCGCGCAGCAGCAGGCCCACGTTGTCACCGGCCATGCCTTCGTCGAGGAGCTTGCGGAACATCTCCACCCCGGTCACGGTGCTCTTGCGGGTGTCCCTGATGCCCACGATCTCGATTTCCTCGCCCACCTTCACCTTGCCGCGCTCGATCCGGCCGGTGGCCACGGTGCCGCGACCGGTGATCGAGAACACGTCTTCAACAGCCATCAGGAAGGGCTTGTCGATCTCGCGCTCCGGCTCGGGGATGGAGGCATCCACGGCTTCCATCAGTTCGCCGATCTTGGCCTCCCACTCGGCATCGCCTTCGAGGGCCTTGAGGCCAGACACCTTGATCACGGGGATGTCATCGCCGGGGAAGTCATAGCTGCTCAGCAGCTCGCGCACTTCCAGCTCCACCAGCTCGAGAATCTCCTCGTCATCCACCATGTCGCACTTGTTCAGGGCGACCACCAGGGCGGGCACACCCACCTGCTTGGCCAGCAGAATGTGCTCCTTGGTCTGGGCCATGGGGCCATCAGTGGCGGCGACCACCAGGATGGCGCCGTCCATCTGGGCGGCCCCGGTGATCATGTTTTTGACGTAGTCCGCGTGACCGGGGCAGTCGACGTGGGCGTAGTGACGGTTGTCGGTTTCGTACTCGACGTGGGCGGTGTTGATCGTGATGCCGCGCTCACGCTCCTCAGGAGCGCCGTCGATCATGTCGTAGGCCTGGGCCTTCGCGAAACCCTTTTTGGCCAGCACGTTGGTGATGGCGGCGGTGAGGGTGGTCTTGCCGTGGTCAACGTGGCCGATGGTGCCGATGTTGACGTGGGGTTTGTTCCTTTCGAACTTTTCGCGAGCCATGGGAGGAAAGAATCGGGGGGTTGTTGGATAGGGTGAAGATCAGGACTTGCCCTGATTCTTGGAGATGATGGCCTCGGCCACATTGCGAGGAACTTCCTCGTAATGGCTGAACTCCATCGAGAAGATACCCCGACCCTGGGTCATGGATCGGAGCTGGGTGGCGTAGCCGAACATCTCGGCCAGGGGCACCTTGGACTGGACCTTGGACCGTCCATCATCGATGGACTGTCCTTCGACCTGGCCGCGGCGGGAGGAAAGGTCGCCGATCACGGATCCGAGGAAGTCCTCGGGGATCTCGACCTCAACCTTCATCATCGGTTCAAGCAGCACAGGATTGCACTTCTTGACGCCGTCCTTGAAGGCCATGGAGCCGGCGATCTTGAACGCCATCTCCGAGGAGTCGACGTCGTGATAGGAGCCATCCACCATGGTGACCCTCACATCGATCATCGGGTAGCCCGCGATCACGCCGGATTCGCAGGTTTCCTTCATGCCGGATTCAGCCGGGCCGATGTACTCCTTGGGCACAATGCCGCCAACAATCTTGTTGACGAACTCAAACCCTGTGCCCGGTTCGCCCGGCTCCATCTCGATCACGACGTGACCATATTGGCCCTTGCCGCCCGTTTGACGGGCGAACTTGCCTTCGCCCTTGGCCTTGGCACGGATCGTTTCCCGGTAAGACACCTGGGGAGCGCCGATGTTGGCCTCCACTTTGAACTCACGCAGCATCCGATCCACCAGAATCTCCAGGTGGAGTTCACCCATGCCGGCGATCACGGTCTGGTTGGTTTCCGGGTCAGTGGACACTCTGAAGGTGGGATCCTCTTCCGACAACGACTGCAGGGCCTTGGACAGTTTGTCCATGTCACCTTTGGTCTTGGGCTCCACGGCCACCGAAATCACGGGCTCGGGGATGTAAAGCGATTCGAGAATGATCGGATCGCTTTCTACGCAGAGGGTATCTCCAGTGGTGGTGTCCTTGAGGCCGAGGACGGCGCCAAGATCGCCAGCGCGAAGTTCATCCACCTCTTCTCGATCATCGGCTTTGAGGATAATCAGGCGTGAGATGCGTTCCTTCTTATCTTTCGTTGAGTTCAGCACATAGCTGCCCTTCTTAAGCGCACCGGAGTAAATCCGCACAAAAGTGAGCTTGCCGAAGGGATCGGCCATCACCTTGAAGGCCAGGGCGCTGAAGGGGGCGCCATCCTCTGCAGGCCGGAGGGCCTCCGTGCCATCGGGCAGCAGGCCCTGGATCGGCGGCACGTCAATCGGGGCGGGGAGGTAGTCGACCACCGCATCCAGCAACAGCTGCACGCCTTTGTTCTTGAAGGCCGAGCCACACAGCATGGGCACCAGGCCGTGCTTGAGCACGCCGGTGCGGATGCCCTGGCGCAGCTGCTCATCACTGAGCTCGCCGGTTTCGAGGAACACCTCCACCAGGTCTTCGTCGGTTTCAGCGACCGACTCCATCAGCTTGTTGCGCCAGTGGGCGGCTTCCTCGGCCATGGAGGCGGGGATGTCGGTCTCCTCGATGTCCTTGCCGAGCTCATCCTTGTAGATGAAAGCCCGGTTCTTGACCAGATCCACGATGCCGCTCAGTTCGCCCTCGGCGCCGATCGGCAATTGGATCGGGGCTGCGCTGGCCTTGAGGCGATCCTTGATCTGCTCGTAGACCTTGAGGAAGTCCGCGCCGGTGCGGTCCATCTTGTTGACGAACACCATGCGGGGCACTTTGTAGCGATCCGCCTGGCGCCACACGGTTTCGGACTGGGGCTGCACGCCGCCCACGGCACAGAAGACGGCGATCACGCCGTCGAGCACCCGCATCGAACGCTCCACCTCAATGGTGAAGTCGACGTGACCAGGGGTGTCGATGATGTTGATGCGGTGGTCTTTCCAGCTGGTGGAAATGGCCGCTGCCGTGATCGTGATGCCCCGCTCGCGCTCCTGGGCCATCCAGTCGGTGACGGCGGCGCCGTCATGCACCTCGCCGATCTTGTGGACCACCCCGGAATAGAACAGGATCCGCTCGGTGGTGGTTGTCTTGCCCGCGTCGATATGGGCGGCAATGCCGATATTTCTGACGCGTTCCAGTGGAAAGGCGCGAGCCACGAGGAATGTCTCCGAAGGGTCTACAAAAAACGGTTGGTATCCTACTGATCAGCCTGCAGGCCCCGAGGCCACACCACGCTGTCGCGATCAGTAGCGGTAGTGGGCGAAGGCCTTGTTGGCCTCGGCCATCTTGTGAGTCTCTTCGCGCTTGCGCACGGCACTGCCGGCCTCGTTGGCGGCATCCATCAGCTCACCGGCGAGCTTCTGGGCCATGCTGCGGCCGTTGCGGGCCCGCGAGAAGTTGACCAGCCAGCGCAGGGCCATGGCGGTGCCCCGCTCCTGCCGCACTTCCATCGGCACCTGATAGGTGGCACCACCCACGCGGCGGGCCCGCACCTCCACCAGCGGGGTGGCGTTGCGAACGGCGGTTTCAAAGAGCTCGAGGGGATCGGAGCCGGTGCGCTCGTTGATCATCGAGAACGCATCGGAGAGGATGCGCTGGGCCGTGGACTTCTTGCCGTGCTTCATCAGACGGGCCACGATCATCGAGGCCAGTCGGCTGTTGAACTGGGGATCGGGCAGGATCGGTCGCTTTTCGGCGGCGTTGCGGCGGGACATCGGGATTGCGAGGTGCTGAGAGAATCAAGGGGAGCCTGCAGGAGGCAGCGGCCCTGGGCCGTGCCTGCCGCCTGCTGGGGTCAGGTCACGACTTCGGCGTCTTGGCGCCGTATTTGGAGCGAGACTGGCGCCGGTCCTTGACACCGGCGGTGTCCAGCGTGCCGCGGATGATGTGGTAGCGGACACCGGGCAGGTCTTTCACCCGGCCGCCGCGGATCAGCACCACGGAGTGCTCCTGGAGGTTGTGGCCGATGCCGGGGATGTAGGCCGTCACCTCAAAGCCGGAGGTGAGCCGCACGCGGGCCACCTTGCGGAGCGCCGAGTTCGGCTTCTTGGGGGTGGACGTGTACACGCGGGTGCACACCCCACGGCGTTCCGGGCAGGAGCGCAGGGCGGGTGACTTCGTCTTGCGGGTCAGACGCTGCCGTTCAGTGCGGATCAGTTGCTGGATAGTGGGCATCGAGGGCCGGAGAACACAGGTCGGACGTCCGACCGATTGCGACAATCCGCCACCTTACTGGGTCGTCCGTCACCGCTCCGGTGAGCGGCTGAAGGCGGCTCCGCAGGCGCAGCTCGCCACCCCGTCGCCGGGGCGCACCAGGAAGCCGCCGCCGCTGAGGTCGCCGCGGTAATCGAGGGTGAGGCCGGTGAGCAGCTCCTGCTGCTCGGCCGGCGCGTAGAGGGTCACCCCGTCGGCCCGGGCAATCGGCACCCCCGCCAGGTGGCCAGGGCGCACCCTGATCGTCCAGCGGGCGCAGCCGCCCTCCACCAGATCCAGATGGATCAGGCCGGGGGTGCCGGCCACGGCCGCCTGGCGCCCGAGCTCGGCGGCGGCCCTGGCCGAAMSGCNSCAGGNTGTKGCNSCNNTTGNKGCWKYKSAKCGGTKGNWKGCGNNRTSAMASCSRCWSTRWSWGSSGKSRATYCCGGNNYCAGYKMRCCARGCCNGANGYCGTNTGNNTGYACCNGRANNMYGGMSRCRYCGCSRCCSWTCACCNTSGNNWGSCTGSCGNSCARMWSSAKGCYSKTSGNGCTNGMYSMMGKCNMGGTNGMGGRCRTMRYSCRGRYCNNGGCMYAGYRRCRSCNNRSCGRYCYWGGSSMGGSWSSRGCCASWNNNGTAACCCTCCGGCCTGCAGCGTGCCTGCCAGTGCCGCAAAGGCATCTGGCGGATTGCCTTGCCAGCCGTCCCAAACCAGCAGGCTGGTTTCCCGGCCCAGCCATTGCTGGTAATGGTTGGCCTGAAGGTGTGGCAGGCCCACGGCTTCGGCGTGTTCGGCCCGGCCAACCCACAAGCTGTGGCTGGTATTCCTCCGGGACAGTTGCCGGTGCATCCAGGTGCAGGTGTTTTCCTGCGAGCCCTCTACCAGAATCAGGCGGCGGTGGCCGATGGTTCTGAGCCTGGCTTGCAGGCTTTGCCAGTCTGCGGTCGGATGCTCCCGGCTTGCGTCAGTCATTCAGCTGAGATCCGCGGCATGGGCTTTTAGGTCAGCAAGTTCGCAAGCTTCGAGGGCTCTTTGGTGGGTGGCGCGCAGTTTGACCCGTGGGGCACTGTTGGCTTCGAAGGCTTGTTGCCAGCGGCCGGCGCAGAGGCACCAGCTGTCGCCCGGTTTGAGGC
>NZ_JADEWP010000141.1:0-6579 GCF_015207535.1 Cyanobium sp. LEGE 06143
GCGCCGCTACGAGTACGTGCTCTGGCTGGCCAAGAAGCTCGAGCCCCTGCCGGAGGCCTTCCGTACCGACGCCTTCAAGGTGAAGGGCTGCGTGTCCCAGGTGTACGTGGTGGGCACGCTCCAGGACGGCCACCTGCACTGGCAGGGCGACTCCGACGCAGCCATCACCAAGGGGCTGCTGGCGCTGCTGATCCAGGCCATGGAAGGGCTCACCSCCGRGCAGGCCGCCGCCATCGATCCCGGCTTCATCGCCGCCACCGGACTGCAGGCCAGCCTGWCGCCCTCGCGGGCCAACGGCTTTCTGAACATCCTCAAGCTGATGCAGGCCCAGGCCGGAGCCCTGGGAGCCTGATTTCTAGGATCCCTCTTTCGCAGCGCACGGCATGACCATCGGCATCGGCTTGCTCGGTCTGGGCACGGTGGGAGCCGGTGTGGCCAGCATCCTCAGCACCCCTGAGGGCCGCCACCCCCTGGTGGCCGACCTGCAGCTCCGCCGCATCGCCGTGCGCGATCTGGAGCGGCCCAGGCCCCTCAACCTGGCGCCAGGGCTGCTCACCACCTGCCCAGAGGCCGTGGTCGATGATCCAGCCGTGGACATCGTGGTGGAGGTGATCGGCGGCCTGGAGCCGGCCCGCAGCCTGATCCTGCGGGCGATCGCCGCCGGCAAAGCGGTGGTCACCGCCAACAAGGCCGTGATCGCCCGGCATGGAGATGAGATCGCCGCCGCGGCAGCCGAAAAGGGGGTGTATGTGCTGATCGAGGCGGCCGTGGGAGGCGGCATCCCGATCATCGAACCACTGAAGCAATCCCTGGGCGGCAACCGCATCCAGCGGGTGAGCGGGATCATCAACGGCACCACCAACTACATCCTCAGCCGGATGGCGGCCGAGGGGGCCGCCTACGGCGAGGTGCTCGCCGATGCCCAGCGGCTCGGCTACGCCGAGGCCGATCCCGCCGCCGACGTGGAAGGTGGCGATGCCGCCGACAAGATCGCCATCCTCACGCGCCTGGCCTACGGCGGCACGGTGCCCCGCCCGGCCATTCCCACCGAGGGCATCAACCAGCTCGACGCCCGGGACGTGGACTACGCCGCCCGGCTCGGCTTCGTGGTGAAGCTGCTGGCCGTGGCCCAACGGGTGGGGAGTGAGCCGCCGAAGCCAGCCGACACCACCCCTGCGGGGCTGCAGCTCGATGTGCGCGTGCACCCCACCCTGGTGCCGCGGGGCCATCCCCTGGCGGGCGTGAACGGGGTCAACAACGCCATCCTGGTGGAGGGCGACCCTGTGGGCCAGGTGATGTTCTACGGCCCAGGGGCCGGAGCCGGACCCACCGCCTCGGCCGTGGTGGCCGACATCCTCAACATCGCCGGCATCCGCCAGGCCACCGGCGGCGGCTCGGGAACCCAGGGCGGCGGACTGGATCCCCTGCTGGCAGCGGGTAACTGGCGCCAGTGCTCCCTCGTCGATGGCGCCCTCACCACCCACCGCAACTACGTGCGGCTGCGCACCAGCGACCAGGCGGGGGTGATCGGCCAGATCGGCAGCTGCTTCGGCCAGGCCGGCGTCTCGATCCAGTCGATCGTCCAGTACGCCGGCGAGGGTTCCGGTGCTGCGGGCGAGGCAAGCAGTGCCGAAATCGTGGTGATCACCCACGAAGTGCTGGAGGCCCGCTTCCGCCACGCTCTCGATGCCATCGAGGCCCTGGCCGAAGTCCACCAGGTGGCCGCCTGCCTGCGCACCCTTTAGCCCCCAGCTGGGACAGGGCAGCTGATCACGTCAATCAGACACGCCAATGCCTTGCCCCTGGCGTCGGGTGGGGTCGAGGCGCCAGAGTGCCCGCATCCAACGAGACCCTGAACGGCACAGCTGGCCCCAGCGGACTGACATCTCTTTGATCCGCGTCTCCGCACCCCAGCAGACGTTTGTATCACCACAAACATTTCAACCTGGACCCGTTTCGCAGCATGGGCCCAGTTCCAACCCACAGGCCCAGCGTTTCCAGTTCCAGATCCTGACGTGACGTCCCCTATGACGGCCATCTCCTGCCTCAAGCCAGCCACCATTCCCCATCAGGGGGAATGCGTTCAGCTTGATTTCGATGAGCAGCTCTACCAAGTGATCGGCGTGGACGATCGCCACGACCGCTGCTGGCTGCGGCGCTGGCCCCTGGCCCGCCACGGTTCGGAAGTGTTTGAAATTTCCCTGCAACAGGTGCGTCCTGCCAGGCCCCACCGCTCTTGAATGAGCGCCGACCGTCGACGATCCGTGTGACCACAACGCTCTGCAGCGGAGCCAGCGCTCCGCCGCTGCCCTGACGGTGCCGGCCCGAAGGATCCGTGCCATGCCCCAACGGCTCTGCAGCGGGCTGCTGCAGGCCTGCCTGGCCGTGGCCATGGCCGGCTGCCTGCCGCAGCAAGGCGGGGCACCGGGGGCAACAGGCCGCCCCGAGGACACGCCCGATCGCCTTGTGGTGGCCAGCAGGAACCGCGTCGACACCGTCGACCCTGCCGGCGCCTTCACCTTCGGCGCCATGCAGCTGCTGAGCGCCCTCGGTGATCCGCTCTATGCCGTCAGTGACACGGGCGAGCTGGAGCCGAGGCTGGCCCTGGCGCCGCCGCGGCGGAGCGCCGATGGTCGCACCGCCACCATTCCCCTGCGCCGCGGTGTGCGCTTCCACGACGGCACCCCGTTCGATGCCGCGGCCATGGTGTTCAGCCTTGAACGCTTCCTGGCCATCGGCAAGCTCAGCTACCTGCTCGGCGACCGGGTCAGCGATGTGCGGGCTCTGGACTCCCACACCCTGGAGTTGGAGCTGCGCCAGCCCTTCGCTCCCCTSGCGGAACTGCTCAGCGCCGTGGCCCTCACCCCGCTCTCCCCCACCGCCTACCGCCAGCACGGCGACAGCCTGCTCAACGACCGCTTCGTGGGCACCGGCCCCTACCGGCTCACCTTTTTCAGCAAGCAGCAGCAGCGGCTGGAGCCCTTCGAGGGCTACTGGGGTGAGCAGCCGGCCAACGACGGCCTTGACCTGGTCTCCCTCAGCAACTCCACCGCCCTGTTCGGTGCCCTGATCAGTGGCGAAGTGGACGTGCTGCTCTCCACCAGCCTGGAGATCGACCAGCAGGCCGCCCTGCGCAGCCGCGCCCGCCGCGGCGAGCTGCAGGAGAGCAGAGGGCCGGCACTGGAGATCAGCTACCTCACCCTGCTCAGCGACCAGCCCCCCTTCGACGACCCCAGGCTGAGGCAGGCCCTGGCCCTGAGCCTGGATCGGGCCACCATCAGCGAGCGCGTCACCCTGGGCCTGCGCGCTCCCCTGCGGGAGCTGGTGCCGCCCAGCCTGCCGGGCTCCGATCCCACCGCCTGGGTGAGTTACGACCCCGAGCGCGCCCGGGAGCTCTACCGCCAGGCGGGCTACTGCCAGGGCAAGCAACTGCCCCTGCCGCTCACCTTCCGCTCCAACATCCCCAGCGACCGCCTGTTCGCCCTCACCTGGCAGGCCCAGCTGCAGCAGGATCTGGGCGATTGTGTGCGGCTGGAGGTGAGCGGCATGGAATCCACCACGGCCTACCGGCAACTCGGCGAGGGGGCCTTCACCCTGATCCTGCTCGACTGGATGGGCGACTTCCCGGACGCCGACAACTACCTGATCCCCCTGCTGGCCTGCAGCCAGGAGGAGGGGGCGCGCTGCCTCGAGGGCGCCAGTGCCGCCAGCGGCAGCTTCTGGGCCCAGCCAGGGCTGCAGCCCCTGCTGCGCCGCAGTGAGAGCAGCCAGGGCGAGGAGCGCCATGCCGTGCTGCAGCGGATTCAGCGGATCACGGCCGCCGCCAACCCCTACGTGCCCCTCTGGCTGGTGTCGCCCAAGGCCTGGGCCCAGCCTGGGGTGAGCCAGCCCCGCTTCGACGGCTCGGGGCGCCTGCTGCTCCAGGCCCTGGCGCCGGCGGGGGCTGGGCCCGTGGGGGCAGCCCGATGAGCCGCCGCCGCGCCCTGGTCCAGTACGTGGGAGCCCGGCTGGCCCTGGCCCCGGTGATGCTGTGGCTGATCGCCACCCTGGTGTTCCTGCTGCTGCGGCTGGCCCCCGGCGATCCGATCGACGCCCTGCTCGGCACCCGCGCCCCGGAGGCCGCCCGGGCCGCCCTGCGCAGCCGCYTCGGCCTCGACCAGCCACTGCTGCACCAGTACGGCCACTTTCTGGGCGATCTGCTGCGCGGCGATCTGGGCGACTCCCTCACCAACCAGGAGCCCGTGAGCGGCGTGATCGGCCAGACCCTGCCGGCCAGCCTGGAGCTGGGCAGCGTGGCCCTGCTGCTGGCGGCCGTGGTGGGCCTGGCGGTGGGCTTTTCCGGGATCGCCCGGCCCGAAGGCAAGCTCGACCTGGCCGGCAGGCTCTACGGCATCGGCACCTATGCCCTGCCCCCCTTCTGGGCGGCCATGGTGGTGCAGCTGGTGTTTGCCGTGTGGTTGGGCTGGCTTCCGGTGGGCGGCCGCTTTCCCCCCACGCTGCTGCCGCCGGAGGGGAGCGGCTTCTATCTGCTCGACAGCCTGCGCAGCGGCCTGGCCAGCGGCCAGTGGCAGGCCCTGCAGGGCACCCTGCGGCACCTCACCCTGCCGGCCGGCACCCTGGCACTGCTGCTGAGCGGCATCTTCGCCAACGCCCTGCGCCTCAACCTGCGCCGCAGCCTCGGCAGCGACTATGTGGAGGCAGCCCGCAGCCGGGGCCTTGGTGAGGCGCGGGTGATCCTGCGCCATGCCCTGCCCAATGCCCTGTTGCCGGTGCTCACGATCACGGGGATCACCGTGGCCTCCCTGATCGGCGGTGCCCTGCTGATCGAGGTCACCTATTCGTGGCCCGGGATCGCCTACCGGCTGCAGGAGGCGATCAGCCAGCGCGACTACCCCCTGGTGCAGGGCATCGTGGTGGTGGTGGCGGCCCTGGTGGTGTTGGTCACGGTCACTGTGGACGTGCTGGTCGCCCTGCTGGATCCCCGCATCCGCTTCTGAGCCCCTGAGCTCAGGGGCTGTGGATGGCGCGGCGCCAGCGCTCGGCCTGGGCTGGATCGAGCACGTAGCCCGTGATGCCGTTGTGCACCCGCCGCTGGGGTGAGAGCAGGGAGGGGTGCTGGGTGCTTTCCAGGAACTCGATCGTGAGCGCCAGCAGCAGCTCCTGCACCCGCTCAGGCTGCTCCCCCACCAACTGGTCGCCGAGACGGAACAGCGGCTCGTTCTGCGCCGCCAGCCGCACCGGTGAGAAGTGGCTCCCCCCATCCACCACCACCAGGCGACTGCGGGGATCGCTGCTTCCGTTGAACAGGCCCAGCTGCTCGGTCACGGGCGGGGTGACCAGATCGAGGCTGCCGCCCACCACCAGCACCGGCACGGACAGATCGGCCAGGCCGCGGCTGGGCCACAGCAGACTGCCGAAGCCGTTGAAGGTGATCACCCCACGCAGGGGGATGGCGTCCGGCAGCGACGACCCGCTCACTGGAAAGGAACTGCTGGCGCCATCGCCGGTGATGTCGGGGAGCTGGCACTGCAGGAGGCGCGAGAGGTTCGTCACCGGCAGGGAGGAGAGGGCCTGCTGACAGCGCTGCCTCAGCCCCTGCTCGGGCACCAGGCCCGCCGCCATCAGGGCCGCCAGGCCCCCGAGGGAGTGGCCGATCAGCACCATGCCGTCCTCCCCTGAGGGCTGTGGACCGAGCGACGGGAGGCTGCCCTCGCGGCGTGCCGTCAGCACGGCCTGCAGATCCGCCAGCCGGTCGGGCAGGGACTCCGCGCCGGGTGGTGGGCCCTCCCCCCGCAGAGAGGCCTGCACCGCCTGCTCGTCGCTGCCGGGATGTTCGATCACCAGCACCGGCCAGCCCCGCTCCGCCAGGGCCGCCGCCAGCCAGCTGAGCTGCTCGGTGTTGCCGCCCAGCCCGGGCATCAGCAGCAGCCAGGGGCCCCGCTTGGCCCGGCGGGCCGGCCAGAGCTCCAGCGGCAGGGGCTCGGAGCGGTGGGCCACGGTGAGCTGAATCTGCTGGGGGGCCCCGAGCTGCTGGCGGCCGATCAGCAGGCTGCGGGAGCTGCGCCTGGGCAGCGGCAGCTGCCGCAGCCGCTGGATCGCCCGCTCCTGGCCCTGGAGCTGGCGACGCCAGTCAGCTGCCAGGTCCAGCAGGCCATCGATGCGCAGATTCAGCCTCTCTGGAGGCAGGGCCTGCAGCAGGTCGAGGGTGGTGATCGTGCTCTGGCGCTCCAGCAGCTGCTGCAGGGTCTCCAGCAGCAGCACGCTGGTGTTCTCGCCGGCGGCGGTGGTGATCAGGCCCCCCACCTCGCGCAGCATCGGCTCCCCGGTCCAGCTGCTCAGCAGCTGGAGGCCGAAACCACTGTCCCGCAGCAGAGGGGCCCGCAACAGCCTGATCAGCCCCTGTCTCGACTCGGCATCGAGCAGATTGAGCCAGAGACCGAGGCTGCCGCTCTGACCATCCGGCTGCAGGGTCCAGGCCGCCAGCTCATCGAGATCGATCGGCAGCCTCAGCCCATCCAGTTCCACCACCACCTCCCCGGAGGCGCGCACCGGCTGGGGGGCGAGGGCAGGCACCAGGAG
>NZ_JADEWP010000142.1:0-6556 GCF_015207535.1 Cyanobium sp. LEGE 06143
TTCTTGGCCGTGGTCTGCTCGTAATCACCGAATCCGAGCTGCTTGCTGCCCATGAACCCAGTCCGCGCCTGCGATTACAGGGATATTTTCGCGCGGATGGCTCGGGTTTTCCAGAGCCTCCCTAGCCACCAATGCCAGGTGGTTGTTGCCCGGAGTCTCCTCACGTGGTGTCGATTCCTCTGCTACCCCATAGTTTGTCCCATCTGAATCTCCCCACCCGCCTTCCCATCGCCATGCCCACCACCGGTCTGCAGCGCCTGCTGGACGCTGCGCTGAGGCGCGGTCCGAATCGGCCGGCGTTGTTGGCCCCGGGCCCTCCCCTGAGCTATCGCGCCCTGGAGGATGGTGCTGCCCTGGTGGCTGGAGGCCTATGGGCCGAGGGCATCCGGCCGGGTGAGCGGGTGGCCTGGCGACTCCCCAACGGCCCCGAAGCCGTGCTGCTCTCCCTGGCCTGCTACCGGATCGGGGCGATCTCTGTGCCGATCAATGCGCGGCTCACGGAGGAGGAGGTGAAGGCGATGCTGGCGCGCATCGAACCCGGGGTGGTGGTGCTGCCGGCGGAGGAGGCTGAGCACGCGGCTGCCCTGGGCCAGCCGGCACTCCCCTGGCCGGCCCTGCTCGGCGCAGCACCGATCGATCCGGTGCAGGATCTGCCGGAAGACCATCCGGCCCTGATCCTGTTCACCTCTGGCAGCACCGGCCAGCCCAAGGGGGTGGTGCACTCCCACCACGGCTGCCTGGCCGCGATCGACACCTGCCGCCTGGCGCTTGATCTGCAGGCCGACGACGTGGTGCTCGTGGGCAAGCCCCTCAGCCATGCGGGCGGCCTGCAGACCCAGCTGCTGCCCAGCCTGCGCGCCGGTGCCCAGGTGTTGCTGGCGACGCGGCCTTCAGCGGCAACGGCAGCAGCCCTGATCCAGCAGCACGGGGTGAGCGAGTTCGGGCTGCTGGCCAGTGATCTGCTCGACTTCGTGGACCATCTCGAGACCCGGCAGCTGGCCCTTCCCTCCCTGCGCCGGGTGATCGGTTCGGGCGACACCGTGCCCATGGAGTTGCAGAAGCGCTTCCGGGAGCTGTTCGGCTGGCCGGTGCTTGAGGGCTGCGGCATGACGGAGGTGGGTGGCTACTACGCCATGCACCCGATCCATGGCGAGCGCAAGCCAGGCTCGATCGGACGTCCCACCCCCGGCACGGACCTGCGGATCCTGCCGGAATCGGGCACCACCGAGGTGGCAGAAGGCGCGATCGGGGAGTTCGCCGTGCGCACGGCCTCAGCCACGATCGGCTACTGGAAGGATGCCAAGGCCACCGAGGCCCTGTTTCGGGACGGTTGGTTGATGACAGGTGATCTGGGCCGCCGTGATGCCGATGGCACGCTCTGGTTCTGCGGGCGGCGCAAGCTGCTGATCGTGCGGCGCGGCTCGAATATCGCCCCGGCGGAGATCGAGGAACTGCTCGATGCCCATCCGGCGGTGCATGCTGCCGTGGTGGTGGGCATACCCCACCGCCGCGACGGTGCCGTGCCGGTGGCCTGGATCCAGCCCCAGCCAGGCGCTCCCGCCCCGGAGGAGAACGTGTTGCTCACCTATCTGGCCCAACACCTGGCGACCTACAAGCTGCCGGCGCACGTGCTGCTTACCGCCGAACTCCCCCGCAACAGCACCGGCAAGGTCGACCGCAGGCAACTGCGTGAGCTGGCCCTCGCCCGGCTGGCGGGGGAGGGGCAACCCCTCCCCGTTCCCCATCCCGAAGGCTGAAGTCCATGCCCCTCGCGATTGTTGCTCTGATGGTGGTCTGCCTGGTGGATGTGATGGGGCAGGGGATCGCCTTCCCCATCTTCGATGCCCTGCTGTTGAAGCCAGACTCCAGCTTCCTGGCCGCCKGYAKMMSNGMCAGGNCCAGGGTGCCTTCCTCTACGGCGTTGCCATCGGCACCTTCTTCCTCACCTGGTTTTTCGGCTCCATTTACATCTCCCGCCTGTCCGACAGCATCGGCCGCAGGCTGGGCATCCTCATCTGCCTGCTGGGGTCGATCGCGGGCTATGGGCTGGCGGCCGCGGCGATCCCGCTGCACAGCTACCCGCTGCTGGTGGCCTCCAGGGCCATCACAGGATTCACCGCCGGCACCCAGCCGATCGCAGCCGCCGCGATGATCGACCTGGCCTCCAATCAGAAAGAGAGCACCCGCAACCTGGGCCTGGCGACGGTGGGGGTGAGCATCGGCCTGGTGCTCGGGCCGATCATCGGCGGTGTGTTCTCCGATCCGGCCATCCTGGGTGGCCTGGCCTCTCCCCAGTTGCCCTTTCTGGTGGGGGGGATCCTGTGCCTGTTCGCCCTGGGGCTCGTGGTGCTCGGCTTCCGGGACGTGGTCACGGAGCGGGTCCCGCTGGAGCTGAGCCCCCTGACGATTTCCCGCCTGCTCACTCACGCGCTCGAGCGCCGCAGCGTGCTGCGCATCACAGCGGTCTACTTCCCCTACATGCTCTGCTTCATGGCGTTCTACGTGTTCGCCGCTGCCGATCTCACGGCCCGCTTCGGCTATGGCGCCCAGGCGGCCAGCATCGGCATGGTGTTGCTCGGCATCGGGCTGGCGCTGGCCAGCGGTGTTCTGGTGGCGCCGCTGAATGCCCGCCTCTCCCAGCGCACGATCATGGCACTGGTGGCGGTGCTGCTCTGCGGGGTGATCACGGCATTTCTGCTGGTTCCTTCCGGACCACTGGCCCTTGCACTGTTGCTTCCGGCCGGAGCGCTGCATGGCATTGGCTATCCCACACTGCTCACCGGTTATTCGCAGGCCGCCTCCACCGACGAGCAGGGCTGGGTGATGGGCTTCTCCACAGCGTTGTTCACCCTGGCGGCGGCGATCGTGTCGTTCCTCGGGGGTCAGCTCAGTGCTTCTGGACCGGCGGAGCCGTTCCAGTTCGCGGTGGTCTGCGGCGTCGTGGCCACCGTTGCCACTCTGCTGATCTGGCGGCGTCAGCCGCGGGCAGAAGGCGCGAACCCATGAGCATCACCCACCCCGCAGCCGCACCGACAGATGCATCTGCGGGCTGCCAGGGCTGATCGGCACTTCCTTCACCGTGAGGTAGGACTGGGCCTTCACCAGTTCGCTCAGTTTGCGGAAGCCGTAGCTGCGCGCATCGAACGACGGATCGTTCTTCTGCAGCAGGCTGCCCACCATGCCGAGGGGGGCCCAGCCGTCGTCCTGGGTGACGGCGGTGATTGCCTCACTGAGGAAGGGCTTCAGGGGTGGGGCACCGTCTGGGTCATGGCCGGCCCCGGCGCCAGTGGAGCCTGTACGGCTGGTATCACGCTTGAGCAGATCGATATAGAGAAAGCGGTCGCAGGCAGCCACGAAGGCCTTCGGCGTCTTGCGCTCCCCGAAGCCGATCACCAGCAGCCCCTGTTCCCGGATCCTGGTGGCCAGGCGGGTGAAGTCGCTGTCAGACGACACCAGACAGAAGCCCTCCACCCGGCCGCCGTGCAGCAGATCCATCGCATCGATGATGAGGGCTGAGTCGGTGGCGTTCTTGCCGGTGGTGTAGCTGAACTGCTGCACCGGCACGATCGCGTGCACATTCAGCACCTCTTTCCAGCTGCCCAGCTGCGGTGTGGTCCAGTCGCCGTAGGCGCGCTTCACGGTGGCGGTTCCCACCTGGGCGATTTCTGCCAGCAGGTCGCTGATCACGGCGGCCTGGGCGTTGTCGGAATCGATCAGCACCGCCAGATTCGGTGCCTCCCGGGTCATCGGGGCTCTGCAGCGGCGGCGCTGCCCCCGGCCCGCCAGCTGCGATCGAGCAGCTGGATCGGATGCAGCACCGGCAGCACAGCGGCGGCCTCGCCATCGAGGTGGCGGCGCAGCTGCATGGTGCAGCCGATGTTGGCGCTGGCCACCAGGGCCGCTCCGGTGCCGGCCAGATCGGCGGCCTTGATGCGGCCCAGCTCGGCGGCCTCCTCCGGTTGCACCAGGTTGTAGATGCCGGCACTGCCGCAGCACACGCCGGCCTCGAAGGCCTCGCTGAGCGTCAGGTGGGGGATGGCGCGCAGGAGATCCCGCGGCTCACTGTGCAGGCCCTGGCCGTGGATCATGTGGCAGGCGTCATGGAAGGCCACCAGCAGCGGCCGCTCAGCGTTGGCGGTGCTGCCATCGGCGTGGGGCAGGGCCTGCAGTTGTTGACGGAACCCCTCGCTGAGGCCGAGCCGGGCCAGAAATTCATGGATGTCGGCCACCGGCGCCGGGAAGCCGCGGCTGGCCAGGTGGTCGTAGGCCTTCATGGTGTGGCCGCAGCCGKAGGCCGCCACCAGCACCGCATCCAGCGGCTCAGGCCCAGCAGGGCGGCCCGGGCCCACCACGGCGCGGAAGCTCTGCACAAGCGCGTCGGCCAGCTGGCGGGTGTGCTCCTCTTCCCCCTGGTGGTGGGTCACAGCGCCGCAGCAGCCCTGCTCCGGCGGAATCACCACCTCGATGCCATTGGCGCTCAGCACCCGCGCCGCCGCCGCGTTCACCTGCGGATCGAACAGCCGCTGCACGCAACCCAGCACCAGCCCCACCCGGGCGCGGCGCTCGCCCTGCGCAGGCACCACCGCTGGGAAGCCATCGCGGAAGGCCTCGGGCGCCAGGGGCGGCAACAGGCGCTCCAGGGCTTCGATCTGGGGGCCGAGCAGGCGGGTGAGGCCACTGCGGCGCACGAGGCCCTGCAGGGGAGTGCCGGCGTAGAGCCGCAGGGGGCTGAGGGCGGCCCGCAGCCGCCGCGGGTAGGGCAACAGAGCGAACAGCAGCTGGCGGAAGGCGTTGGCCGCCGGGCTGCGCAGCTCCGGGGCGTTCAACTTCGGGCGGGTGGCCTCGATCAGCTGGTCGTAGCGCACCCCCGACGGACAGGCCGTGACGCAGGCCAGGCAACCCAGACAGGTGTCGAAGTGCTTCGCCACCGTGGCATCGAGCGGCAGTTCACCGGCCTCGATCGCCTTGAGGGCGTGGATGCGTCCCCGGGGCGAGTCCATCTCCGTGCCCAGCACCCGGTAGCTGGCGCAGCTGGGCAGGCAGAAGCCGCAGTGGACGCAGGGGTCGGTCGCCCCCGCCGGTAGACCAGGAAGAGTCATGGGGTCAGTCTGCCGTCAGCGGGCACCCTCCTGGCTGGCTGGTGCAGCGGCGTCAGCCGCCGAAGTGACCCACCACCGCCTCGGCGAAGCCCGAGCAGCTCACGGGATCCACGGGGGGCTCCATCAGTCGGGCCAGGTCGTAGGTGACCTCACCCTTGGCGATGGCGGCGCTGAGCCCGGCCGTGATCAGGTCAGCGGCCTCCTGCCAGCCCAGGTACTCCAGCATCATCACGCCGCTGAGGATCACCGAGCCGGGGTTGATCCGGTCGAGGCCGGCATGCTTGGGCGCCGTGCCATGGGTGGCCTCGAAAACCGCCGCGTTGTCGCCGATGTTGGCCCCGGGCGCCATGCCCAGGCCCCCCACCACGGCGGCCGCCGCATCGGAGATGTAGTCGCCGTTGAGGTTGAGGGTGCAGAGCACCGAATACTCCTGCGGCCGGGTCTGGATCTGCTGGAAGATGCTGTCGGCGATGCGGTCGTCCACCAGCACCATCGCCTTCCACTTGCCGTAGCCGTGGGTCTCGCCGATGGCGTCGAGCACCCCCTTCRCCTCGGCGYCCACAGCCGCCTTCTKCTCGGGGGTGAGGCTGTCGTAGCCGGKCTCGATCAGGCGGGCGTTCTCCTCCACCGTGAGCCCGTGGTTGCGGGCCAGATTGTCGAGGATCCAGCTCTCGCGCTCGGTGACGCAGACGTCACGGAACTCGCTGGTGGCCAGCTCATAGCCCCAGTCGCGGAAGGCCCCTTCCGTGAACTTCATGATGTTGCCCTTGTGCACCAGGGTCACGTGGCGCTTGGCCCCCTCCAGGCCGAGGGCGTGCTGGATCGCCTTGCGCACGTGGCGCTGGGTGCCGGCCTTGCTCACCGGTTTGATGCCGATGCCGGAGCCCGCCGGGATGCTGCGCTTGCCGAGCTTGCCGTTGGCCGGGATCACCACGTCGTTGAGGTGGGCAATCAGCTCCACACACACCGGATCGCTGGCCTCCCACTCGATTCCCATGTAGATGTCTTCGGTGTTCTCCCGGTAGACCACCACATCGAGATCCTGGGGGCGCTTGTGGGGGCTGGGGGTGCCGCTGTAGTAGCGGCAGGGACGCACGCAGCAGTAGAGATCGAAGATCTGGCGCAGGGCCACGTTCAGCGAGCGGATGCCGCCGCCGATCGGGGTGGTGAGCGGACCCTTGATCGCCACGCCGTATTGCTCGATGGCACTGAGGGTGTCCTGGGGCAGGTATTGGTAGGTGCCGTAGAGGTCGCAGGCCTCGTCGCCGGCGTACACCTTGAACCACTCGATGCGCCGCTCACCGCCGTAGGCCTTGGCCACCGCCGCATCGAGCACCCGCTGGGTGGCGGGCCAGATGTCCACGCCGGTGCCGTCGCCGCGGATGAAGGGGATGATCGGGTCGGGGGGCACCACCGGCAGGCCGTTCTCGAACCGGATGGCGGTGCCACTGCTGGGG
>NZ_JADEWP010000144.1:0-6530 GCF_015207535.1 Cyanobium sp. LEGE 06143
GCGTGCGGCTCTGGTCCCAGCCTGCCGGCCCGCCCGGTGCGCTGCTCGGCACTGGCCCGGCTGGCCGGCAGGGTCACCAGGCCCTCCAGGCCGGTGCCCGGATCGAAGCGACTGCGGCGGCTGAGGCCGGCATCGATCACCAGGCCCACACCGGCGATGGTGAGGGAGCTCTCGGCCAGGCTGGTGGCCAGCACCACCTTGGGGCGCCCGGGCCTGGCGGCGGCGATGGCGATGCTCTGCTGTTCCAGGGGCAGGCTGCCGTGCAGGGCCAACCAGTCGATGGCATCGCCCCAGCCGCAGGCCTCCAGGGCCCGCCCGCAGGCGTGGATCTCCGCCTGACCTGGCAGGAACACCAGGGCGGTGGTGCCCAGTGCGGCATCGGCTGCAGCAGGGTCATGGGGCCAGCCCTGGCTTTCGAGGGCGCGCACCACCTGCCGAGCCAGGGGCTCGTCTGGGCGGGGCAGCTGGTGCGACACGCTCACCGGATGGCTGCGGCCGGCGCTGCGCAACACGCTGGCCTCGGGCATCTGGGCGGCCAGGGCCTCGAGTTCCAGCGTGGCTGACATCACCACCAGGCGCAGGTCGGGAGCCAGCAGCTCCCGGGCTTGGCGCACCAGGGCCAGGGCCAGGTCGGTGTCGGCATGGCGCTCGTGGAACTCATCGAGGATCAGACAACCCACTCCCTCCAGGGCCGGATCCGCCTGGAGCCGGCGCAGGAACAGGCCGCCGGTGAGCACCTCGATGCGGGTGGCCGCACTGACGCGCCGCTCCAGCCTCACGCTGTAGCCCACCCGCTGGCCCACCGGTTCGCCCAGCTCAGCAGCCAGCCGCTGGGCTGCAGCCCGGGCGGCGAGACGCCGTGGCTCCACCATCCACACCCGTGGCGTGGCCGGGCCAGCGCCGGTGTTGAGGGCGCCCAGCGCGGCCCCCGGCACCCGGGTGGTCTTGCCTGCACCGGGTGGGGCCTGAAGCAGCAGGGTGGCGCCCGGCAGGGCCAGGGTGGCCTCGATGCTGCCCAGCAGAGCATCGATCGGCAGCGGCTCCATCAGCCTGCCCGTCCAGGCCGGGGCCGCGCTGGCGGCCTGATCGCAGACTCCGGCGTCAGCGCACGTGCCTCACGCCATCCACCGGGTGGTAGGCCTCGCCGGTGAGTTCTTCGTAGACCACGGCGGGCAGCCCGGTCTCGAACATCGTCTGCAGGGCCTCCTTGAGGTAAGGGTTCCAGCCGCCGGTGCTCACCTTGCCGTGGCGCACAGTCCAGTCCCAGGTGCCCTGGAGATCCCTGGGAATGCGGCCTTCCCGGTCGCGTCGGGCCACCAGGTCCTGGGATTCCACCAGGCCCACCAGCACAGGCGCCTTGCCATAGGCGGGGGTGAGGCTCAGCTCCAGCCGGATCGGATCGTCCTTCACCAGTTTGAGGCGAAAGCGAGGAGGCAGCTTGAGGTTCCGCAACAGTGCCGCCACGATGCGCGTGCGTGGATCCAAATGCTCGCCCTCCCTGAAATCACGTGCTCAACGGTGAGCCTATTCAGTGAAGGGGCCTCAGCCGGGATCGCCGGGGAAGGCGGGCCGCTCGTTGTCACCGCTGAAGCGCACGGTGAGCAGATCTTCATCGGTGAGCTGGCCTTGGGCGTCCAGCAGCTCGGGGTGGATGGTGAGCCGTCCCGTGCGATCGGCGGTCCCAGGAACGGAGGGGGCGCCAGCGTTGGCGCGTTGCGGCGGGCGATCCCCGGGCGCCGAGACGGCCCTGAAGCCCTGGCCCATCACCCGGAAGGCCTGCCAGAGCAGGGCCAGGAAACAGATGCCGTAGAGGATCGGAAAGATCTGGGAGAGGATCGCGTTCATGGCCTGGGGCCTGCTGCAGTGGGACTCGGACGGACCGTCTGCCCCATCATTGCCTGGATTGACTGGAATTGGCTCCGCTGTTGGCCAGCATCCAGGCCCACAGGGTGGTGCAGGCAGCGCCAAAGGTCAGAAAGGCGAGGAGCAGTCGCTCGGTGTCCATGGGTCGATACAAATCTTTGCTTAATCTAGGGGGTGGTGTGGCGCTGCGGCGTCTGGAGCGCCAGGGAGCGTTCCGTCTGCTGGCCTGCCTACGGTTGGGATGTCATCTCCTGTCGGTTCGCCGCTTCCCCTCGCTGGCCAGTCCATCGCTGGCTCCGAGTCGCCTTCACCGCCCCCAGATGTTCTGATCTGATCGCCATGGCCCACCTGCGCCTGCGTTCCATCCCCGTCCGCTCCCGGGCCGTTCGAGCCAGGGCCAGCCGCTCCGGGGCTGCTCTGCCCGGTCTCACCGCGTCCCTGCTGGTTTCGGGGTCCATGTTGGCGGTCCTGGTCGCTCCTCCGGGGTGGCTGAGGCCTTTCAGCCAGCCGCTGGCGCCCGCCGCCGTGGCCCAGTCCAGGGGATCGGCTGCAGGGGCGGCCCTGGGCCGTCAGTCGTTCGTGGCCGCAGCCGTGCGCCGCGCTGGCCCCTCCGTGGTGACGATCGACACCGAGCGCACCGTGCTGGTGCGGGGCGGCCGGGGTGGCGCCTCCAGCTCTCTGCTCAACGATCCGGCCTTTCGCCAGTTCTTCGGGCTGCCCCAGCAACGGGCCGCACCCCCTTCCCAGCGCACCGAGCGAGGCCAGGGCAGTGGCTTCATCATTCAGCCTGACGGCCTCATCCTCACCAACGCCCACGTGGTCGAGAAGACCGACAGGGTGACGGTGGGGCTGCAGGACGGCCGTCGGGTGGAGGGCACGGTGGTGGGGCTCGACCGCCTCACGGACCTGGCGGTGGTGCGGCTCGCTGGACGGGGACCCTGGCCCGTGGCCCCCCTCGGCGATTCAGAGGACCTGCAGGTGGGTGACTGGGCGATCGCGGTGGGCAACCCCTACGGCCTCGACAACACCGTGACCATGGGGATCATCAGCAATCTCAACCGCAACGCCGCCAAGCTGGGCATCACCGACAAGCGGCTGGAGCTGATCCAGACCGATGCCGCCATCAACCCCGGCAACTCCGGTGGACCGCTGCTCAACGCTGACGGTGAGGTGATCGGCATCAACACGCTCGTGCGGCAGGGGCCGGGCGCTGGGCTGGGCTTTGCGATTCCGATCAACCGGGCCCGTGACATCGCCAGACAGCTGCTCGCCACCGGCAAGGTGAGCCATCCGATGATCGGCATCGTCATGGACCTGGTGCGCCCAGGCGATGGCACGGGGCTGACCAGGGGGGTGCGGGTGGCCTCGGTGCTGGCCGACGGGCCTGCTGAGCGAGCGGGTCTGCAGCAGGGCGATGTGGTGGTGGCGGCCGGCGGGGAAACGGTGCTGGAGCCTTCCCAGGTGGTGGCTGCGGTGGAACGGGCCGGCGTGGGCGGAGAGATCACCCTCAACATCAGCCGGCAGGGTCAGAGCCGGAATGTGACGCTGGTGCCGGTGCAGATGGGCGGAGCCTGACAGCGCCGCCCCCGGCCTGAGCGGTTCACGCCTCCTGCCCCCAGGTGTTGGGCTGGCCGCCGCCGAACTGGGAGGGGGCACCGAGCTGTTGACGCATCACCCACTGGGTGGCTGCTTTCTGGCTGTGCCAAGCCTGCAGGAGCTGCTTGGCGATCCCTTGCAGGGCCTGGAGGTCGGCGGTGTCGTCGATGGCACGGCTCATCCTTTCCAGCTCGAATTGCTGACCGAGGCTGAGGGAGAGGGGTTCCGACATGGCAGGCGTCGCGAAGGGGCGATGGACCAGGCCAAAGCTACAAACTGTTTCAGTCCTGCTCGTAGCCGTTGCAACAGGGCGGCTTTGTTGTCCTCGTTTCCTGTTATGTAGGACGCGGCGGCGGCCCCTCAGGCGGCCTTGCCCTTCCCCTTGCGGCCAGCCGCCCTGGCCTGCTGTTTCTCCCGGTTGGCTGCTGTCTTCGCCGCCTTCGCCTCGCTGATGGCCAGCTGGCGCGCCAGTTCCGCCTCCTCCTCCTTTTTCTCCAGGTAGTAGGCGTAGTCGCCCCGGTACAGCACGAGCTCACCATCGCGGATCTCCACGATGCGGTTCGCCACCCTGCTGATGAAGTAGCGGTCGTGGCTCACGAGCAAGGCAGCCCCCTCGTAGGCGATCAGGGCGTCCTCGAGCATCTGTTTGGCGGGGATGTCGAGGTGGTTGGTGGGCTCATCGAGCACCAGCAGGTTGCAGGGGGTCAGCAGCATCAGGGCCAGGGCCAGCCGTGCCTTCTCGCCGCCGGAGAGCTTGCCGGCCTGCTTGAACACGCTCTCGTTGCTGAAGCAGAAGTTGCCGAGCAGGGAGCGCACCTGGGTCTGGGTCCAGTCGGGCACCACCTCGAAGATCGTGTCGATCACGGTCTTGCTGAGGTCCAGGGCCTCGGCCTGGTTCTGCTCGAAGTAGCCGGCGATAACGTTGTGTTCGCCGAGGCGGGCGTGGCCCTCGCTGGGCTGCTCCATCCCCATCACCAGGCGCAGCAGGGTGGACTTGCCGGCGCCGTTGGGGCCCACGAAGGCGATGCGGTCGCCGCGTTCCACCTCCTGGCTCGCTCCCAGGAAGAGGATCTGATCGCCGTAGCTGTGGCTGAGGTCGGCGATCTCGGCCACCAGGCGGCCGGAGCGGGGCGCTTCGGGGAACTGGAAGCGGGGCCCGCCGATGCTCTCGATCGGCGCTTCCACCCGCTCCACCTTCTCCAGCAGCTTCTCGCGGCTCTTGGCCTGGGTGGAGCGCGTCGCGCTGGCCCGGAAGCGGTCGATGTAGGCCTGCTGGCTGGAGAGCTCCTTCTGCTGGCGCTCGAAGGCGGCCTGGGTGGCCTCCCGCTCCAGGGCCTTCTGCTCCAGGTGGTGGCTGTAGTTGCCCAGGTAGGTGCGGGAGACCCCGCGCTCGGTCTCCACGATCTGGGTGCAGACCCGATCCAGAAAGGTGCGGTCGTGGCTGATCACCACCTGGGCGGCGCTCTGCTGGATCAGATAGCCCTCGAGCCACTGGATCGTCTCCACATCCAGGTGGTTGGTGGGCTCGTCGAGCAGCAGCAGATCGGGCTCCTGCAGCAGGATCTTGCCCAGGGCAATGCGCATCTGCCAGCCGCCGGAGTAGTCGCCCACCAGCTGTTCGGCCCCCTCGGCGCTGAAGCCGATCGTGGGCAGCAGCTTGTCGATGCGGGCGTCGAGCTCGTAGCCGTGCAGGGCCTCGAAGCGGCTGTGCAGGCGGCCCAGCTCCTGGATCAGCTCGTCGAGGTGATCGGGGTCGCTGGCGGCCTGATCGCTGGCCATGGCGTGCTCCACTGCGTGCTGGCGCACCAGCACCTCGGCCGCTTCGCCGAAGGCCTGGAACAGCTCCTCGCGCACGGTGCGCTCCAGGTTCACATCGAATTCCTGTTGCAGGTAGGCGATGCGGGGATCGCCCTGCTTCACCACCTGGCCGCTGCTGGCCTCCTCCAGGCCGGCGATGATCTTCATCTGGGTCGACTTGCCCGCCCCGTTCACGCCCACCAGGCCGATGCGGTCGCCCGGCTTCACCTCCCAGGTGACATCCCGCAGCACCTCCCCGGTGGGATAGATCTTGCCGAGGCGTTCGAGGCGGAGCACGGGGCGGAGCGGGGTGAGGGGGACAGGCGGGCGCCGCAGCGACGGCGGAGTGACCTCATCATTTCGCATCGTTGCCGCAGCGGTGCAGCCGGCGCTGTGCTGGGGTAGGCAGTCCGCCCGGCCGCAGCCCTCCACCTGGCCGCAGCCGTCTCGGCCAGACTCGATCCAGCCGGCAGTGCTTCTCGATGATCAGGCGTCTGGAACAGGTGGCGGCTCTGGTGGTGGCGGCGGGCCTGGCGATCGTGAGCTACTGGCTGTTCTTCAGCTGGGCCCAGGGAGGAGGCGCCCGCCGTCCTGCCGAGTCACCGCGGTCGGCCCTGCCGCAGCATCGAGTCACGCTGGTTGCAGCGCAGCCGGCACCGCCAGGCTGGATTCCGGAGCCGAGCGAACTGCCCCGGGGGCTCAGAGGCCACCGCGGGCCTTGAGCAGCCACTGTTTGCTGGCCCCGTCCTCGAGGGAGGCCACGTGGGCCTTGACCTGCTCGCGGCTCACCGGCAGCCCGTACTCGGTCCCGAGGGTCACGATCTGATCGAGGGCGCCGCCCGGATCCTGCAGGGCCTGGCGGAACAGCTTCTGGGTGAGCTCGGCGTCGGCGCTGATGCGCTCATACAGGGCCCTGGCGTGGTCGCTCGACCCTTCGCCGGTGCTGATGGAGCTCTCGACCATGACGGCGGTCCAACTGCTTCGACGCTATGCACGTCAGAGCGAATCGGCAGGAGGCCGTTGCGGCCTGTTGCCAAGCGGCTGGAATCCCTGCTCTGCTCTTCAGGCGGCCTTGGGGTTGTCGTTCACCGGCGTGCCGCAGGCGGAGGCATCTTCCATCGTGCGGGCATCGAGGCAGAGCACCTTGCGGAGTTCGGCGTAGTTGTCGGCCAGGGCGGTGCGGCCTTCCTGCTGGGCCCCGTACTCAGCTCGCTGCAGCACGTGGTGCAGGTGGGTGAGCAGGTAGGTGCTGATCACGGCGGACACCAGCACAT
>NZ_JADEWP010000018.1:0-20119 GCF_015207535.1 Cyanobium sp. LEGE 06143
CGGATGTTCCGTCCTCTGAGCTGATTCAGTGATGACCAGCAGTACTGCCCAGCTCCCCGCCGAACGACCACCCACCGCCGCCGTCAAGCCCAGCTCCCCTGTTGCCCCAGAACCCCAGGTCAGATTGGCCTGGCATCAGCAGTTGCGCCGCGTTCAGATCGTGCAGTCGCTGGAGGCGGTTCAGGACCTGATCGCCATCACCCTGTGMGTGGGCATCTTCTGTGTGATGGTGCTGCAGATGAAGGTGCTGTTCTCCTCTCTGTTGCAGGAACCCCAGTTCCACGCCATCACGGCAGACATCCTGTTCATCCTGATCCTGGTGGAGTTATTCCGCCTGCTGATCATCTATCTGCAGGAACAGCGGGTGTCGATCGGGGTATCGGTGGAGATTGCGATCGTGTCGGTGCTGCGGGAAGTGATCGTGAATGGTGTGCTCGAAACCGACTGGCACCAGATTCTTGCGGTGTGCCTCTTCCTGATCACCATGGCGGTGCTGATGGTGGTGCGCGTCTGGCTGCCCGCCACCTTTGAGGGGGTGGATCCAGAGTCCAAGGTGTCGGCCCGCTTCAAGGCCGAGATCAAGGCCCACTGACCCCACTCCGCACCAGCACGGGCACCCGCTTGAAGGCTGGGGTGCCCGAGCGGGGATCCACCCGGGGGGTCATCAGCACGTTCACCTCCGGGTAGAACATCAGCGCTGCCCCCTCGCGGATCTCGCCTGGAATGATCTCCACGGCTTCCAGGCTGCCTGCCTCCCCATGCACCGTCACCCGCTGGTGGGCCTCCAGGCCTGCGCTGGCCAGGTCGCCCCGGTTCATCAGGATGGTGTTGCGGTGGGGCATGCCCCGGTAGGCATCGCCGGGTTTGTACACCACGGTGTTGTGCTGGGAGTAGCTGCGGGCCGTGATCAAGGCCAGCACCAGGCCCTTCTCGCGAGGGGCCAGGCCCCCGAAGTGATCGGGCCCCGGCAACGACAGCGCCGGCAGGGGCGTGGGCCGCATCCGCGCCCGTCCTGAGGGGGTGGGGAAGTGGGGCCTGTCGAACACCCGCCCCTCCACGCTGAATTCCCTGTTGGTGGAGTCGATGGCGGCGATCGGGCCGTAGCCCGGCACGGTGCGGGCGATCAGCTCGCGGATGTAGGCGGGATCCTGCAGGCGGCCCCAGTCCACGGGCTCACTGCCCATCAGCCGCCGGGCCAGCTCCGCCAGGAAACCCACCTCGCTGATCAGATCGGCCTGCTTGAGGTGGGTGCTGCCGGGTTCGTTCAGCCGCACGAAGTTGTTGCCCGACTCGGTGGTGGTGCGGTGCGGCGTTTCGAAGCGGTTGAACACCGGCAGCAGCAGGGTGGTCTGGGCGGCGAGGCCATGGAAATGGCCCTGGTTGGGCTTGGTGGCCAGATACATCACCGTGTCGATGCGGCCCAGGGCGCGGCGGGCCTGCTGCGAATCGGGATTGGCGCCCCAGAGGTTGCCCCCCAGGCAGAGCAGCGTGTCCACGGCCCTGCTGTCGGCGGCCTCGATCAGGGCGCGGGTGTCGTAGCCGGGCACCCGGCTGAGGGGGCGCCCCAGCAGGGCTTCGAGGGCCTCCTGCATCGCCGCCCGCAGCTTCACCGACACCCCCATCGAGCCGAAGCCCTGCACGTTGGAGTGGCCCCGAATCGGCATCGTGCCCGCCCCGGGCCGGCCGGCATTGCCGCTCAGCAGGGCGGTGTTGGCGATCGCCTGCACATTGGCGGTGCCGTTCACGTGGTGGGTGATGCCCATCGCCCAGGCGAACACCACGCCTCGGGCGCGGCTGATCATGGCGGCGGCCTGCTCGATCTCCTCGCGGCTGAGGCCGCAGCAGGCGCAGATCGCCTCCCAGGAGGTGGCCTGCAGCGGCTCCAGCACCTCCTGCCAGTTCTCGGTGTGGGCCTTGAGGAAGTCCCACTGGATCGAGCCGGCCTCCAGCAAAGCCTTCTGGATGCCCAGGAACACCGCCGTGTCGCTGCCCGGCACCGGTTGCAGGAACAGCGAGGCGATCTCCGACCCCCGCAGCATCGACTTGATCGGAAAGGCGGGCGAGCCGAACTTGAGCAGCCCCACCTCCAGCACCGGGTTGATCACCAGCACCGAGCCGCCCCGCTCCCGCAGCCGGATCAGCTCATTCATCAGCCGCGGGTGGTTGGCAGGCGCGTTGGAGCCCACCAGCACCACACAGTCGGCCTGCTGCAGGCTCTCCAGGCTCACCATCGAGGTGCCCGAGCCGAACACCTCGGCCAGCCCCACGGTGGAGGGGGCGTGGCAGAGGTCGGAGCAGTCGGCCAGGTTGTTGGAGCCCCAGGCCCGCAGCAGCAGCTGCAGCAGGTAGGCGGCCTCGTTGGAGGAGCGGCCGGAGCTGTAGGAGGCCACCCGTTCCGGCGGACGGCGGAAGGCGGCCTCCGCCAGCACGAACACGTCGTCCCAGCCGAGCCGTTCGTAGTGGCTGCGGCCCTGCCGCAGGATCAACGGGTGGCTGAGGCGGCCGAGGCGGTCGGCCTCCAGGGAGCTGAGCTGTTGCAGCGCGCCGATGCTGCGGCCCGAGAACACCGATTCCGGCACCGCCGGTTGCAGTTCGGCGCTGATCGCCTCCACGCTCTTGAGGCAGCGCTGCAGGGGCTCGCCCAGCTCGTCGCGGAAGCCGCCGTTCTGGCCGCCGGTGCCCCAGGCACAGGAGAGGCAGGCGCTCTTGTGCAGCAGGGTCTGCCAGAGCAGGGGACCCTTCGGCGAGAGGGTGGCCCTGGCCCAGCCGTCGATCACCGGCCAACCGCCGCCGACGCTGGGGCTGCCCTCGGAATCGGCTGCTTCTGCCATCACGACACTCCCGGAGGCGGCCATGGCGTCAGCATGGCGTGGTTCACCCCCGCTAGGACGGCCCTGTGGCGGCTGGAACCATCGCAAGGGCTGATCGACACATCCGTAGGCCGCTCGGGAGCTGAAACGGCGCAGATTTCTGTCTTCTAGCCCAGCAAATGACGGCCCCACGCCCGACACATGCCCAGGACCTGCGAAACGCCTTGGCCTGGTCGCTGACCCTCCTGGTGGCGTGGGGGACATTGGTTTGGTGAAACTTCGTCTGCTGCCCTTGGCCTTGCTGATCACCGTGGCAACAGCCCTTCTGAGCGCAGGGCTGAGCCTCAATGACGGCTCGCTCGCGCTGGGGCCAGCTATCGCCGGCACCCCGATGGTGCCCTGGTGGGCGGCCGGGCCTGTCTACTGGGTCCGCTGGTGAGCATCGCCATCGGCGCTCCTGGAGGGCTGATGCACGATTCGATGACCCTGGGAGCGGTGTTGGTGTCGCTGTGGCTGAGCGGCCTGCCGCACGCAACTGTTCTGTGGCCTGATTGTCTTGAGCCTCCAGAGCAATGGGGCCGTGCTGCCATGGCTGCTCTCCGCTTCGGCCTTCGGCGCCGTGTTGGGAAGCTGGCTGGGTGGAATCAAATGGAATGAGACCCACAAGGAAGTGTTTCTGCCCCATGGGCCCTGAGGCGCCGCTCTGGCCGGCCGGCGGCCACTTACGGAAGATCCTGCCGTGATGCACTGAGTGATGCTGCGCTGAGTTGCGATGTGCTGAATCGTTATGGCTGATGCAGCCGCTGGTAGCGATTGGGAATGGTGTGCGATCTTGCTAGAGCCACAGGCGAGGGCGGTTCAACCCAGTCGCTGACCTCAGGTGATCGGCACCAGCACGGGGGCGAAACCAAGGGCCAGGCCGATCTGCCGCAGGGGCAGGCCCAGCACGGAGGAGGCCAGCTCAATGGCGAGGGTGAGACTCACGGTGCTGGACACGCTCGGGACTCAGAAGCAGAAGGGCAGAAGGTTGGTTCTGCAGGCTGCATAGCCATCCACCAGGGCGCCGAGCCCGATCTGGTGGGCGATGCCGAAGCCGGTGAGGCCTTCCACCACCACGCCGATCACAAGGCCGAGCATGGCGGCGCGGCCGTTGAAGCGCTCGGCCCGGCGGAGCTGGTCGAGGTGGCGCTGTTGCATCTCCTGGTTGTCGAGAGAGCAGGAAGGACCAGAGGCTGCGCTGGAAGACATGGCGTTGTGTGAAGCAACGCAACGAAACGTAACACGCCGTTCTCATGAAGGGCCCCAAGGCGCGGGCGCCAGTGGTTCACCGCCAGGGTTCTGGGGGCCGCCATGAGCCGTGCCGGAGCGCGTCTCGTGCCGAGCTGGGGTTCGCCTGGGTCCTGCCTCCGTTCCCGCCAGCAGCAGTCCCCAGCTCTCAGCCGTTCTGCCCTGCACGGTCGGGTGCGGCTGATGCCTGAGGTGCTGCAGAGGTTCAGAGCTCGTTCAGCAGGCTCAGCGCCTGCATCACTTGGACGCGGATGCCGCCCAATCGGCTCCAGGCCCGAACCGCATCCTGTCTGCTCCGGTAGGGGCGCCAGTCATCCTCAGTGATGCGGCGTTGCAGATGGGTCGCCACGCGCTGCGCGACGGCGACATCGCTGGGTCGTGTCAATCGCAGCGTTGTCCCCGCAATCATCACTTCAGCAGGCATGGCGTTCAAGAGACATCGCGAAGTGACCAGGCCCATTCTCCGCCCTTATCAGAACCGGTCAGGCCAGCATCGGCAAGCACCCCTTCAGCCCATTTACCAGAATCTGCACCGCCACCCAAGAGAGCAATAGACCCATCAGGAGTTGGTGGCATTCCATATCTAAGGCTTGGTGGTGTTCACTACAGGCCGACATGGCGAGTATCGCCTGACGGCCAGATCCGTAAAGTTTCTCACAGTGACAAGCAATCAGCTGCCTTACGTGGAGTACCATGGGGGCTGAAGAGGCAGAAATCTGCCGCATTGAAGCTGAGTAATAATTACTAGGCATGCACCACTTTGCCCTCTTGTTTTTGTGATAGCGCATCCACCAATTTTTTTAGGAGTTTTTTACCATGACGACCCAAGACTTTTGCCGGCCTCAGCTCGTACAAGAGCACACTTCTGCTACTCCTGATCAGCGCGCGCATCACTGGGATGCAGTAGACACCTACCTCACGTGTCTCACGACCTGTGATCTGGAGGATCGTGAGTGCTCCACACGTTGTGTAGAGGTTCTCCGCATGTCCTGTTAAGCGCTTGTTGGCTGCGCAGCGTCGCCAACGTCCTTGGCGCTTGCCACTTGTGATGCCGGTTTACACCAGGGTGCTGAGGGATCGTTTCGTGCATGGTGATCAATAGGATCACCACAGCGGGATAGTCGTTGGGCACCTGCATCACCTTGTCAGCTTGTCAGCGGAGGGACATCCCCAGCCGACACGCGCACCTGCACCTGGGCGATCGAGTCGAGGCCAAGCCGGCCGGGATGCATTCGCACAGCACCTTGAGGATCAACGCCGCTGCCTGCACAGGCGTTTCGGCGGGATGGAAATGGAAACTGCTGGTGGCTTCAGCTGCTTGGATCTGCAGCTCGAGGATGGTGCCGGTATTGTTCGCATGGGTGGCCCTGTTGATTAGATCGGCCCGCATCTGGCCGAGCCCTACCGAGGGCAGCTGGTCTGAGGTGGCCCACGCGTGGTGGCGAAACGCTTGGCAGGCCATCCAGACCTTGAGGCTGTGGCTGGTGACCAGAACGTCCTGATCGAGGTACGGCCAGTCCTCGACAGAAACGGGACGGGAAGGTACTAAGCTGGAGCGGTGGGTTCGTCACCACGACGACATTTGCTGGCGAACGTCTGTACTAGGAGTTTGTTGCTCGTAGAGAATCAGTCCACCGATCAGCCAGGCGGTCCTGCCTTCTCCTCAGCTCATCCGGCAACTCGCTGCCCAGCTTGCCCTTGCCGTAGCGGCGATCCTCCTGGGCAACCGTTTCGCGGAAGCCTTACGGCTACGAGGATCTCGGCCTTGCGCTTGGAGGCGTTGGCCTGCACCTTGGTGTCATCCAGGGCGACATGACCCAGGCTCACCATGCCCGCCTTCTGGCACAGCCGCAGGATCTGAACAAACAGATCTTTGAGAGCATCGAGATTGCGGCGGCGGAACTCACTGATGCGGCTGTGGTCCGGCTGCTGGTTTCCGGTGAGCACTCGGAAGGCCAGATCTTCGTAGCAGGCCCGCTCGATTTTGCGGGGCGAGACGATCCCCACGCAGTAGGCGTAGAGCAGCAGCATCGTCATCATCAGGGGGTCAAAGCCCTTCTCGCCGCGGGGATCCTTGGCTTGAGGGGGATCAGGATCTCGGAGAGATCCAGCTCATCCACCAGATCCAGCAGGAAAAACACCTGGTGCTCTTCTGAGAGCCACTCACGAGGTGACGGCGGCAGCAGGGTGGTCTGCTCCGGCTGCCAGGGGCGGAAGGACTTGGGCTTTTGCATCTCCCATTATCTCGCTCAGATCCACTGCTGTCACTGGGATCTGGGCAGATTGATAGGCGTCTGTGGAGAGGCTGGCTGCTGATCTATGCGCAACGGGCTCCTAGGCGGTGCTGTCTGGGCTGAGGGCTCCCTTCCATGCGCTTCCGGGCCAAAGAGGGGGCCCAGATCTTCCAGGGCAGCATGCCGGAGCAGCCGTTCCTCCATCTGCCGCAGGGTGCCTCGCAGATCGGACCTGCCGCTCGTTGTCGCCTCGTGGCCGTCGTCGTGGTGAGGCGTATTGCGGGGCTGGTGATCGACCATCTCTCCTTCCAGGGCAAGGCCTGGCTTCACTGTGGCGGATCGGGCCTGTTCCCCGTATCCAGCAGCACCCCCGCAGAGCTCTTGGCGGCCCAAGGATGGAGCCGTAAAGAAAGAGATCCCCCTGCCATGCGTGAGGTTGTGTTCCGCGTTGTGCGCGAACGCCCTGGCCAGTTGGAAGCCCAGGCCGAAACCGTGCCCATCCACATCGCCGCGCCGACGCTTGAGGGGCTGCAGCACGAGGCCCGCGATGCCCTGATCGAGCACATGGGGCCTGCCCACTGCACCTACCGGGTGCGGGTGCGCCGCAGCCAGCTCCCAGCGGTGAGCGCGATCCGGCCCCTCCGGCGCCTGCCTGCTCCTTGCAGCTGAACCATCCCCAAACTGGGATCACGCCCCAACGGGAGGGCTGATCCTGATGCCTGAGCCCAACGCCCCCATCCCTGGCCCGGAGCCGCTTGAGCTGCCGGCCGGGGTCCACCAGCTCTGCAGCTGCGGCCGCAGCCGTCACGGCTGGTTCTGCGATGGCGCCCACCTGGGCACCGGCAGGGTGTCCTACGAACTGCGGTTGAGCGAACCCACCACGGTGCTGATGTGCGGTTGCGGGCGCTCCCACCGCTACCCCCTCTGCGATGGCAGCCATGCCGCCCCGACCCGCAGGCCCTGGTGGCGGCGATGGGGGTGACGGGGTCACTCGTGCTGGTGGCTGATGACCCGGCTGCGCTGGCGTCCTTCTGTGGCGCTCTTCTTGAGGTGGAGCCCCTGCCTGGGTTGAGCCCCACCCACTGGCGGGTGCCCTGGCCGGCCGGTGGATTCCTGGAGATCGACCAGTCCTCCCGCTGCAGTCCTTAACCCAGGCGCAGGGCCACGGGACGCTGTGTACGGGGGCGATCCGGGGCGGGAAGGAAGATGCCGGTTAACCGGCCGCGGAGCGGCGAACGGCGCGCCAGCTTTACATCAGTTCACATTTAGTAGTCGTGACTGTTTCCCAGCTGCACCAGCAGGCCATGGCATCAGGCGTCATCAGCTTTGAGGAGATCCATTGGCTGGCCCGCCACCGCGATGCCTTCACGCCCCAGGAACGACAGCTTGCTGTTGGCCTGATCCGTTTCATTCAGCAGGGGGTGCTCAACTTCGGCTGCCGCCTGGCTTGCGGCCAGGATGGATCCACGGCCGAGGCGGCCGTGGGCTGAGTCGTTGCGGTCCTGACGGCTCGATCTCAATGACACGAACTTCAGCGATGAGTAGGCAAGAGAAACCCCCAGGCCCGGCCCGGGGGTTGATGCGGCTCGCTGGGCGAGCGATTCAGAAGCAGAAGGGAAGGAACTGGGTGCGGCAGGCGGCATAGCCGTCGACCAGGGGCCCAAGGCCAATCTGGTGTGCGATCCCGAAGCCCGTGAGTCCCTCGACGATGACGCCGATGACGATGCCGAGCATGGCGGCGCGGCCGTTGAAGCGCTCAGCGCGCTTGAGCTGATCGATGAGGATCTGCTGGGTGGTGGTGTCGTCGGGCGATTGATTGCTGGCGGGGGTGTAGGTCATTGATGGAATGAATCGGTGTATTGAAAGGGTGTACGCGCAGGTACGTTGAGGGTGGTGGTCAGCTCGCAGGATCCGGCCGGAGCAGTGAACCCATCAGCCAGGCGCTGAAGAGAAGGATGGTGAGGGTGGCGATCATCGGGGGTTGTGCGGAGCGAGGTCGCTGGGGCGTGAAAGAACAAAGGCCGTCATCGCGGTGAGAATGATCACCAGGGCGGTGACGCCGGCGATGGCTGCGGAATAGTCGGTGCTCATGGCGATCAACCCAGGCCGATCTGGGAGAGGATGCCTTGGTCGGTGAGCAGCTCGGTGCTGAGGCCGATCACAAAGCCGAGCATGGCCAGACGGCCATTCCAGGTCTCGGCGAAGGCGACGAAACCGAAACGGCTGGTGGAGTGGGACATGAAAGCTGCGCGGTGTTGAGAGCAACGTAACACTTCGTAACGAATGTGTCGAGGTGGGGCTGCGCTCTGTTCCCTGGGGCCTCCCTGATCAATTGGCTGGGAGCTGCCACTGCGGAGGGCACTCCGTCCAGCCCTGCCGCCGCTTCTGGCTCCAGAGCTTGATGGCCTGCTCGCGGGGGAGTTCCTGGCGCCGTCACCGCTGCGCGGAAGGCTGCGCCTAGAGCAGCGGCACGGCCTCACCCTGCAGCAGCTCGCCGCTGGTCACTTCCAACGCCTGGTTGTGGCGGCTCTAGCGGGTGGGCAGGAAGTGCAGCACCTGTCGGCCGTCGCTCAGCCAGTGCATCCTGGGTGAGCACGGCGGACGCCTGGCCTCCAACTTGATGAGGGGATGATTCCGGCGGATCAATCAGGCTGGATGGACGCGCATCCTGGCTCCAGAGCTGCCAGCCTTTGCTCAGATCCATGCCCGCTGGTCCTCCGTGCCGCCATGACCGCAGTTCTCACGCCGCCGCTTACAGGGGAAACGCTCAAGGCCCTGTTTACGAAGCCCTATGGCGCGCCAGCGCCCACGGAGGAGCAGTGGCGCAGCGTCTACGACCCCAAGGTCCATTTTCAGGATCCAACCCAGGAGAGGCAAGGCATCGAGGCCTACATCACGGCTCAGGAGGGACTGATGCGCCGTTGCGATGACATCTTCCTTGAGCCCGGTGCCGTGGTGCTCAGTGGCGATACGGCCTTCGTGGAGTGGACGATGGGTCTAAAGATCAGGGGGATTGAATTCGTCTATCCCGGTACCACCCGCCTCCGAATCGGGGCAGACGGGAAGATCGTGGAGCATCGCGACTATTTTGATTTTGTTGGCCCCACCTTCATGCCTCTGCCGGTGGTGGGTGGCTTTTTGCGCTGGCTCTACCGGCGATTTGTCTCTTGAGCCCTGGAGATCCCCATCACAACGCCAGCAACACAACTTCATCTGGAAATGTGTTTGCTGCTTTCCACACTCAGTTCCCGATCGGCACGGATGGGCAAGGCAGAGCGGGTAGACCGGATATCCAGGTCGTCTCCATCTTGCTTAGCTCCATTCCGTTGCTGGCCGCCACCTGTCTGGTGGGATTCGGAGTGCTGCAACTGTTATTCAGCACTGGCTCGTGGTAGCCAGCCGTCGGCAGGTGTCAGAAGCGCCTGTGCATCAATGGTTCCTATGGTTCTGGGGGACTCCAACTGCCCGGTTTCAACTACGTATCCGGCTCTGCGGGCACCTGTCGCTGCCGCGTCAGGACAGCCAGCCCCGCCCAGCAGCCAGCCGTGAGGCGCCCTGTACGGCCGTGATGCAGCTCTGGGCGCGGTGTTTGGCATCGTTCTGGCCCTGAGCCCGCAGCACATAGGCCTCCATCGCCTCAGGGGTCTCGATCAGGGCAAGCAACCCAGCGGTGCATGCCGGCAGGGAGCCATCGGCGAGCAGTCGGCTCACCAGGCCGTGGTTCCACAGCGGCTCCCCTGCGGAGCCAGGCTCGAACAGCTCCTGGCGCAGCACTGCCAGCAGCGACTGCTTGAGGGCGTCGAGCTGTCCGGGCCGCAGCCGGCGGCTGTTGGGCAGGCCCGCCGCAGGTCCGGCCGGGATCGCGGCGGGGTGTTCGGGTGTGTGCTCCGCGCTCCAGCTCAACCCCGTTCCTGGCAGGCCGACAGTTGTACGCGTTCCGCCGCTGCGGCTCATGGGGATGTTGAATGAGGCTCCTCTTCCGCCAACAGAGATCGAGCTGAGCCCCCTCTTGGCAAAGTTGAAACGCAGTGGCCCCAGGCGGGCGGAGCGGCGGAAACGGAAGCCCATGGCGATCAGCGGCTTTTTACGCAGTGGCTGCCGGAGAAATAGAAGCCCAGAGCACCCCCGCCCACTTTGGAGAGGGGCCGCATGCGCAGCTGAACCTTGGACACCACCCGCGACTCCAGAATGTCGTTGACCTGCACCTGGCCGCCCGCCGCCAGGGCCGTCACCCGCCAGGTGCCACGTCAGGTTCACGGAAAGGAACCCAGGAACACGTGATCAGGTTGCGATGACGACAGAGCTACCGGGTTATTCTTGCTACCAAAGTCCAGCGAAGACCTGCCACTTTCCTCTCAGTGGAGTGACTTCTCAGACTCAGTGTCGACGCACAATGGGGCGTCCTGGCTTCCATGCATTGGCGCCATGGTCCGTATCCCTCTCGGCGCTGTCTGGCGTTGCTCTGATCTCCCCGGCTCCACTGTGTGGCTGCTGCCTGCCTTGGTCCAGTACCGTCTCATCCAGTGAAGGAAGCCACCCATGGGCCTGCTGGTGGACGGTGTGTGGCGCGACCAGTGGTACGACACGAGCCAGAGCGGCGGGCGCTTTGAGCGCTCCCGCGCGGCGTTCCGCCACTGGATCACCCCCGATGGCCAGGCCGGCCCCTCCGGTCAGGCCGGTTTTGAGGCCGAGCCAGGCCGCTACCACCTCTATGTGTCGCTGGCCTGCCCCTGGGCCCACCGCACCCTGATCGTCCGGGCCCTCAAGGGTCTGGAGACGCTCATTCCTGTGTCGGTGGTGCACTGGTTCATGGGGGATCAGGGCTGGACCTTCAACCCAGGCGAGGGCGTGGTGGGCGACCCGAATGAGGGGGCCCAGGTGCTGCATCAGCTCTACACCCTGGCTGATTCCATCTACAGCGGCAGGGTCACCGTTCCCGTGCTGTGGGACAAGCAGCAGCGCACGATCGTGAGCAATGAATCATCTGAAATCATTCGGATGTTCAACTCCAGCTTTGATCAGCTCGGCGCCCTGCCGGGTGATTTCTATCCCCACTCACTGCGGCAGGAGATTGATGCCATCAATGATCAGGTGTACCGGCAGGTGAACAACGGCGTGTATCGCTGTGGCTTCGCCACCACCCAGCAGGCCTACGAAGAAGCCCTGCAGCCCCTGTTCGCCCTGTTGGATCAGCTGGAGCAGCGCCTTTCAGGCCAGCGCTATCTCGTGGGGGAGGTGATCACCGAGGCGGACTGGCGCCTGTTCACCACCCTGCTTCGTTTTGATCCGGTGTATGTGGGTCACTTCAAGTGCAACCTGCGGCGGCTGGTGGACTATCCCCAGCTCTGGGCCTACAGCCGTGAGCTCTATCAAGTGTCGGGGGTGGCCGAAACGGTGAATTTCAATCACATCAAGCGCCACTATTACCAGAGCCACGCCACCATCAATCCCACCGGTGTGGTGCCCCTGGGGCCTGATCTGGATTGGCTGGAGCCCCACAGGCGCGGCTAGGGGAGGATCGCCCCGCGCCTGGCCTGAAGCCGCTGGGCGTAGGTGGCGTCTTCGGTTCCAAAGACCCTGTCCCACAGGGTGAAGTAGAGCCCGTAATGCAAGCCCTGGCGACGGTGGTGGATCGAGTGGTGGGCCGGGCCGATCAGCCAGCGCCCCAGCCAGTGGTGCGGAAAGCGCAGCGGCAGGTGATCGAGGCCGAGGTGGTTCACGATCGCCCAGATGGTCATGGTGGTGAGCACCGCCAGCAGCGTCACCGGGTGCAGGGGCAGCAGCATCACCACCGCCACCAGAAACAGCGCCTGAACGGCCGCTTCCAAGGGGTCAAAGGCAAAGGACGTCCAGGGGGTGGGCTGGCGGCTGCGGTGATGGCCCTGGTGGAACCAGGGGTAGAGGGCGGGGTGATGGAAGAGCCGGTGGCTGGCGTAGAAGAAGGCGTCCTGCAGGATCAGCACGGCGCCATAGCTGAGCCCGAGATACCACCAGCCGTACTGCTGCGGTTGGCTGTAGAGCCGGGTGAGCCCCATGGTCTGCAGCGTGATCAACCCCGCCGTCGCCAGGGCAAACACGCCGGCCGAAAGCACAGAGAGGTAAATGTCGCGGCGGATTCCATCGCCGACCTGCTCGGAGCGCGCGTACAGCAGCCACCAGGAGACACCGGCCATCACGAAATAACGAATCAGAATGATGACAAAGATGCTGAATCCGTAAAAGACCAGAGAGTGATCAGCGAGGCGTGCTGTGAGGGCTTCTGCTTGGCTCAGAGGCATTGTCATGGTTTCCTATTTCCCCTTCTTCGAGCCGTGACCATCCTAGGTGGGGTTCCAGTTCTTGAGTTGTCTCTTGAGCGCCGAAGCAGAGGTGTCTTTGGGCTCAACGCCCGCTTGGTGCAGAGCCGATCCTGACCTCAAGCAAGCCGTTGCAGGGGAGCATCAACGGGCCTGTCAATTCCCTTGGCACCACCAAGGAAGCACTAGCACTTGGCGCGAAGATGACATTCTGCATCCCCAGGAGGGCTGGAATCCCGGCCACATCGGGGCCATTGCCCAGTTCACTAGAGCTGAGGCCCTGGCTCAGTTCGATGCCCAGGACCACTGCGGCAACGGCGATGGCGCCCTCGATGCCGGCGATGCCATCTACGGCCAGCTGCGCAGCTGGCGTGATCTCAACAGCGATAGGGTTTCCCAGAGCGATGAACTCACCGGCCTGGCGGCGACATGGCGCCCGCCGCGCCCACGGCGTTGCCGATCGTGGAACCACAGGCCAGCGAACCGCTCGGCACCGAGCCGCTCTCATCGGAACCGTTCAGCCTTCAGACCCTGCAGCTCGAACCGCTGCTGCCGTCACCCCAACCGGCGCCATCGCTGCTGAGCAGGCTGGTGTCCAGGCGCACGAACGTCACTCGGCCAAGGGGCTGGCCGCTGCATCGACCTCGCCCTTGCGGCTGGTGGCCCTGCCGGGTCTGAGCAGACTGGGCTCTGAATCCGCTCTCCGCCGTGGACTGTCCTCTGCTCCTGCGCGCCGAAGGGCTACAGCGCCAGCTGGGCGMTCGACGGCTCTGGAGCCGGCTGGATCTGGAGCTGGCCGCCGGCGAGCGCCKGGGGCTGCTGGGGCCTTCTGGGGCGGGCAAGACGCTGTTGCTGCGAGCGATGGCCCTGCTGGATCCGCTTCAGGCAGGCTCGATCCGCCTGCAGGGGCGATCGCCGCTGGGCTGGGGACTGCCCCGCTGGCGTTCGCTGGTGCTCTACCTCGCCCAGCGGCCTGTCGCCCACGCGGGCACGGTGGAGGCCAACCTGCGCAGCCCCTGGCGTTTTCAGGAGCGGCGGCGCCAGGCTGGCTGGAGGCCAGGGCGCATCACCTCGTGGTTGGCGGCCCTGGGCCGCGATCCTTCCTTTCTGAGCTACGACGCCGAGAGGCTCTCTGGCGGCGAGCTGCAGCTGTTGGCGCTGCTGCGGGCCCTGCAGTTCGACCCCAGCGTCTTGCTGATGGATGAACCCACCGCTTCCCTGGATGGCGCCACCACCAACGCCGTCGAGACCCTGCTGATCAGCTGGCTGGCCGCAGGCCCCCGGGCGCTGCTGTTCACCAGCCATGACGGCGACCAGGTTCAGCGCCTGGCGACCCGCACCCTGGAGCTGCAGCCATGACCGCATCGGAGGCCGGAGCCCTGGCGATCAGCGATGGCCGTCTGGCGCTGTCAGCCCTGCTGATCCTGGTGAATGTGGGCCTGTCGCTGGCGCTGCGCCTGGGCCTGGCTCGCAGCCTGCTGGTGGCCTCCGTGCGGATGGTGGTGCAGTTGCTGCTGGTGGGCTCGGTGCTCGAGTGGCTGTTCCGCCAGGACAATGCCCCGCTGATCGTGCTGCTGGGGGCGGCGATGGCGATGATCGCCGGGATCTCGGCGGTGCAGCGCACCCGGCGCCGCYTCGTGGGGATCTATCTCAACAGCCTGCTGTCGGTGCTGGCCGCCTCAGCCCTGGTCACGGGGCTGGCGGTGGCGGGGCTGATCCAACCCCAGCCCTGGTACAACCCCCAGTACTTGATTCCTCTGCTGGGCATGGTGCTGGGCAACGCGCTCAACGGCATCTCCCTTGGCCTCGATCGCTTCATGGAGGGCCTGGGCAGCGGGCGCGATCAGGTGGAGACGGCCCTGGCCCTTGGTGCCACGCGCTGGGAGGCCTGTCAGGAGGTGGTGCGTGATGCCATCCGCGTGGCGATGATTCCCACGATCAATTCCATGATGGTGATGGGGCTGGTGAGTCTGCCGGGGATGATGACCGGCCAGATTCTCCAGGGAGCGGCACCCGCAGCGGCCGTGCGCTACCAGATTGTGATCCTGTTCATGGTGGCTTCTGCCACGGCCCTGGGCGTGTTCGGCGTCGTCGCCCTGGCCTATGGGCGGCTCACCAGCCCGGAGCACCAGTTGCGCCTCGACCGGCTGGTGACGGTGGGTGATTAGAGGGCCATGGCGGCGCCTGAGTTCTGGCGATGGAGTCTCGGCAGAGTCAGCCCGGCCACAAATCAGCCCGGCCACAAAAACGTATTGAAGTAGCGCGTGCCGATGCTGTTCTGATAGCCCAGGGTGTTTTTCTCTGACAAGCTCACGACGGCGCCCAGTCGGTCGGCCGTTTTGACGCATTGCTGGAATGTCTGGGCTGTGTAGCATTGAATATCCAGCTGATTGCATCCCCTGGGAGGCACCAGGCCAACCTGGAAGGGCTGGATGCTGCAGAAGATCGGTTTGGTGTAGAGCTGGCGAAGCCGATAGAAATCGTAGAGCGTGTAATTCGCAAAAAAGTGATCATCCACCTGAATGCCATCGCCGTGGCGTGCTTCATGCAACAGGTCGGGCACGCTCAGGGAGCGGTATTGGGGCGATTGAACCCACACTACCGGCATCAATCCCTGCTGGCGGGCCTCCCGGGCCACCTGCTGTTGCGTGGCATCAGAGACCTTGCGGTAGTCGAGAAAGACCACGCGATAGCGCACGGCTCGAATCCGAGCCATCAGCTCGCCCATCCTGTTGGTGGAGCTGTAATACCAGATCTGGGGCTGCGACAGCCATGTGCCGTTGGGTGCTGCCGTCGCCAGCAGCGGCGCCAGGGCCAGGGCGAAGACCGAAGCCTGGCAGGCGAGGCATCGGAACTGGCGAAACAGCTGCAGCGACATGGACAAGATCTCGTTGGTCTGCCCTGGGTGAAGACGCGTGGTGAGTGTCGTGCTGAGTCTGCAAATCATCGCCTTTGACCTCTCCATCACTCCAGCCTTTCCCAGAACTGCCAGGTTCCTCCGAACCTGTCATGAAGTCTCTCGACGTAGGTGGCGTGGTCTGGGTGCCCCTGCCAGTCGTCGATGCGGGCCGCCAGCTGGTCGCAGCTGCGCAGCTGCTCGGCGGCGTAGCGGTAGCGCTTGTTGCGGCCCATCTCCAGCGCGAACACCACCAGCGGCCGTAGCAGCAGCGTGGCCGCGAGGGGATGCTGTGCACCGAGGCGCTCGGCGGCGGCGCAGTGAATCGTGTAGGCCTCCCCATTCCACTCGCGTGCATGGGCCAATACATGGCGGGCTGCGCGGGAGAGGGCCGGCCATGCCACCAGGAACTGCAGCCCCCGCAGGCTCTCCGGATGCTGCCCGGCCAGCTGCAGGGCCCGCTCCTCCGCCTCCACATCCGCAAAGTCGTCCAGGCGCTGCAGGTAATCGCGCAGGTGGGGGATCGAGAGGCTGTGGCTGAACCACTGCCAGCGCACCTCCTGGGCTTCCGCCCGGCGATTGAGGGCTTCGAGCACGGCCATGCGGCTGTCGTGCCACGCCGAATCCTCAACACCTGGGGCCGCCTCCGTGGCTGCATCGAGGATCTCCAGGGCCTGCTGCGTCCGCTCGCAGCTCAGCAGCTGCTGGGCGACGCCGGCGGCGATGTCGCGCCAGCGCAGATCCTCGGCATCGAACTGGGCCAGGTAGCCCTCCACATCCCCCCGGGCCAGAGCGATCTGGAGCAGGTGGGTGTCGCCGTTGCGGCCGCCGCGCTGGCGGCAGCTGCTCTCCAGCCGCTTCAGGCCGCTCTGGCCCAGGGCCTCGCTCAGCACCGGCACCAGCCCATCGAACTGCTCATGGCCGTTCTCGGCCAGCAGCTCGGCAACCTGCTCCACCAGGGCTTCCGGCTCCAGCTGGGCGGCCTGGGCCAGCGGCCCGAGCTGCTTGACGGCCCGCTCGAACACGGCGACCACCGTGCTGGTGTTGCCTGTGCAGCGCTGCAGCACCCCTTCGGCGAGTTCCAGCAAACGGAGCAGGAGATCGCAGGCCAGCTTCGGGTCAGCGGTTGCGATCGGGCCGCTGATCGCCTGGAGCTGAGCTTCCAGCTCACTCACTAGGGCCTTGCGCCTGCGCGAGTCCACCAAGCTGCTGGCCCGATCCATGGCGCTCAGACGTTTGCGCACGTCCTGAGCGGCGGCGTCGCTCCCCTCGGCGGCGGCCAGGGCCAGCCGCAGCCGCCTCTGGATCACGGCGTTGCCACCGCTCACCTCGATCAGCAGCTCCGCCAGGACGGCAGCCCCCAGGGCTTCCAGGTTGCTGGCCTTGAGGGTGCGCTTGCTGGCCACTGGGCTACGGCAGGGCGGGGGTTCAGAAACAGGCGCGATCCAGCTGCTGCCCAGGCTCAACGCTCAGCCTGCTGTTGGGCCCAACGACGACCTCGATCCGGTCATCATCCTGCAGGCCGGCCTGGCGCAGGCGATCGGTGGAGTGGTGAGTGGGTTGGACTGCGCCCGAGGCGCCTGCTTGGCCGCGCTCTGTCCAAATTTAGAGGCCGAAAGCTACGCCAGGCTGGAATGGTGCAGCACCGGAGATGCCGCTGGCTTCAGCAGGCTCTGGGTGCGTTGATGTTGTCTTCTGCTGGTTTGCAGAACGCACCTTCTGGTTCGATAGGCCGGCAGAACGGCAAACGGATACCAGCTGAGGAGGTGGCAGACAGCATGCCAATTTCCGCTTCAGCTCAAGGCAGCTGATCCGTGAGTTGCTGCAAGCGCCCGGTGGCCTGCCCCGCCTCTCGCAAGAGCTCCTCCCAGTCATCTGGCGGATGGCCGCTGGTCAGCATGGACTGGAACACCCGATAGGCATCGGTCTTGCTGCCGTAGGCGCGTTTGGTGCCGGTGTCGTTCACCCAGCCCAGCACGATCAGCCGTGAGCGGGTGTGAAAACGGAAGAACAAGTGGTATTGCTGAAAGAACCTGGCCCGTCGCCAGTGGCGATGCTCAGCCCCGAGCGTGGATCCCTGCTGGTACTCCTTGCGGCTGGGATCCCGGGGAATGTCCTGGAGCATCAGGCGGGCGATGGCCGCAAGGCGCTTGCTGGCGTTCTTGCTGCCGTATCCCGGCGGGTCTTTGCGGCGCAGCTTCTCCACATCTGCGAGCAACGACTCCAGCTGATCGAGAAACAACGGGTGCGCATAGACCCTCCACCCGTTGATCACCGCGGGCGATCCTGCAGCGGTGCTCACCGTCAGGCGGGCTCGTCGCTGGCGATGTCGTCGTCGTCGGGAAGCACTTGATCGATGTCTACATCGATGGCACCCACCAGATCCTGCAGGCGGCTGACCAGATCAGCGGTGATGGGCCGCAAGCGCTCTGGATGCTGGCTGATGTCCTGCTCCAGCAGGGCCAGAAAGGGGGCCAACGCCGGATCGTCGACTTCTACCGCCGGGCTGACGCGCTGCAGCACCACCTCACCATTGGAGCGAAAGGCGTAGCGGATCCGGTCGCGCTTGCGAAGCCCCAGGGCCTTGCGCACCGGCTGCGGCACGGTGGTCTGATAGCGATCCGTCAGGGCCGATTCCACCTCCTCCGGTGGTGAGCCCACGCCGGAGGCTTCAACAGTGGGGGAAGAGAGAGCGGCCATTGGAGACCCAACGGTTGCTCCTTAACGGTAATGCATGTGCATTGCCTTGGGGATGGGAGGGCGGCGGGCCAGCGCGAGCGAATCGGCAAGCAGGCCCCTGGTGCCTGACTTGGATCGCTGCCGCGGAGAAGGGCGCCGGATCGGCTGCTGCTGATTGGCCGCCCGGATCAGGGCCTTATCCGCTGACGCGTCGTGGGGCTGGGCACTTCTGGCCCCTCAGGGCCGATCACATCGGCGGCCTTCCTGGCATCGCTGAGCACCTGCAGCAGCACCCGGGGCGATTCGCGCAGCAGCTCGACCCAGTGGCCCAGATAGGCGGCGTGATTGGCCATGGCACTGCCGATCTCGAGCCGATCGCCCAGCAGCACCGCCCCCAGCTCAGCCACCAGCTCCTCACGGGCATAGGCCTTGCCGCCATCGCCGCCCTCACCCATGCCGCCGGAGAGATCCCGGGCCAGCCGGGAGCTGTGGCCGGAGGAGTGGATCGCCTCATGGGCCCAGGTGGCATAGAGCGCCGCCGCTGAATGGAAGGCCGAGCGATCCGGCAGCTGGATGCGATCCGGCCCCGGCAGATAGCAGGCCCGATCGCCGCCATGGCGCACCGGCACCGGCCAGCGGCTGAGGACGGTCTCAGCCGCCGCCAGCCGCTCGGGTTCGGGCCACTGGATCACCGCCTCGGCCTGGCGGCGCGTCTGGAGGAGCCCCTCCAGCGCCTCGCCCTCCAGATCGGCGGCATTGAAGACCGCCACCGGCCGGTAGCTCACCCAGCGGCGGCCAGCCGCATCGGCCGGATCAGCCTCGGCCAGCTGGCCTTCTCCCCGCTGATGCACCTGGGGCCGCAGCACGTGCACGGCCTTGCTCCCCTTGCGGGGGAAGATCCCCAGCGCCTTGGCCTCGGCAAAGCCGCACCAATAGGGCAGGGCTGAAGCCCGCAGGTGCATGCCCAGGGTGAGCAGCACCGGATTGGCACCGCGGTAGCGACGGCCGGAGAGCAGATTCACGTGGTGCCCGCCAGCGGCGGCATCCCACTCGCGCCGCCAGGGGGTGGTGCCCGCCTCCAGCAGGGCGACCAGGGAGGCCACCAGCTTCTCTTCTGGCGAGAGCTTGGGGCCGGGAGTGCCTTTCGGTGTGGTGGTGGATCGTGATGTGGAAGCAACAGCCACGGGTGGCAAGCGCAGGACCGCAAGCGCCAGCGCGGCCAGCGTCAAGGGCCGGCCGCAGCGCTCACAGAAACCAATGCCCCAGGTGTCCCATCTCCTGCCGCGGACCGGCTTGCGCCAGCCCTTGAGCGGCACGCTTCTAAATGGCCCGATCCACCCGCACGTAGCCGGCGTTCGTGCAGCGTCCCTGCTCACCGGCTGGGGTGGCGATTCTGCCGCTGAGGCGATCGATGGTGAACAGCACCACTTGGCTGGCAGGCTGCAGGATTTGAATCTGTCCACTGCCAACCCTGGCCTGCACTGTTCGGCGCTGGCCGCTGAGCGGCCAGAACGACGAACCACTGGCAGAGCCTTCGCGGAGGTTGAAATCAACGAGGGTCCCCAGGCCCCCCACCGAGGCAGGCGCTAACGAGCAGATCATGTTGATGGGGGAGGCCAGGGCTGAACGGCTCAGCTGCAGCGCCGTCCAGGTCAGCAGCAGTGCCGGCAACGCCAGCAGCTGCCGCCGCGGGCGCGGACCGCGGCAGGAAGGGCGGTGGCTGTGGTCTTCGCCGGATGTCATGCCGTAGGTGCCGTCTCCGGGTCGTAACACTGCCATGAAAGTTCGATCAGCGCGTCCTCGCTCAGCTTGATCTCACCCCGTCCGAGTTGCACAGCTCTCCCCATGGCCGGTTTCGGATCTCCATTCCTTTGCCGGTAAGCCCCCAGTCATGTGGCGGGGCTTCTGTCCAGCCCC
>NZ_JADEWP010000145.1:0-2988 GCF_015207535.1 Cyanobium sp. LEGE 06143
GCTGAGGCCGAGCAGCGCCCGCCCAAAGCCGCACTTGGCCGCGTAGTCGCGCACCCCCAGCACCAGCGCCCGAAACAGCTGCTCGATCGGTTCAGGCAGAGCCCTGCCCAAGCCAGTGCTGTGCAAGGGGTTCCAGGGCTCCAGGGCCTCCTGGCAGCTCGGCAGCTGACACACCACGGCCCCGGCCCGGTCCACCACAAAGCTGGCCCCATCGAAGACCAGCTCGTCGTTCCCTCCCACCTGGTTCACGTACACCACCGGACAGCCCAGCCGCCGGGCCGCCCGGGCCCCCAGGGCATGGCGCAGGGCGGCCTTGCCCGGGTTGAAGGGGGAGGCCGAGAGGTTGATCAGCAGATCGAGCTCCTGGTGCTCCAGGTCCGCCAGCGGATCCGGTCCCGCCAGACGGTGACCCTGGAGCTCCTCCTCGACCCACAGGTCTTCGCAGATCGTGAGCCCCAGCCGCAGGAGACCAGCCTGGCCGTTCAGTTGCAGCACGGCCGGCGCCGCCCCCGGGCGGAAGTAGCGCTGTTCATCGAACACGTCGTAGGTGGGCAGCAGCTGTTTGCGCGCCACCACCCGCCAGCTCCCCGCCTGCACCAGAGCCAGGGCATTGAACAGGCTGGGCAGGGCTGAGCTGCCACTCGGCTCGGCGATGCCCACCAGCACAGCCACCCCCGGGCAGTGSRCGGCCNNNTCNGSCGCCNAKCWSCCCCANGMAMCCGNNCCKRRYTSRYCMRSCRCSACGCKYRCANCMGCMGSTSYYGCGGCGNAWAGCCNNNGNGYGAGNAGNKCGGNSGGYGMGMAYCAKCTCMGSCMCGNMCKCNSRCCGCYTCGCKGNAGGYCSGCAGGNRTGCGCTCGCCATTGCCCTGCAGCAGGGCCGTGAGCAGCTGTTCCCGGCTCGCCACGCCGAGAATTTCATCCACCTCCTCGCCGAGCACCACCCACCAGGGGGCGTTGGTGGCCAGCARTTCCGCGCGGGCCTCGGTGAGGGTGGCCGCCCCGCGCAGGGTGGGAGCGGCCACCCTGGGGGTCATCAGATCCCTGGCCGTGAGGTCGTTGAGCTGAAACACCTTGGCGATCATCGCGGCCTCATCGGCTTCGATCTGTCCCTTCTGGGACCCGAGTCTGGCGAGCAGGCGAATCTCCTCCTCATCCGTGCTGATCTCGCTCTCCGCCGTGATCGCCGGCAGGACCAGCTCCAGCAGCAGCACCAGGGGAAGCATCAGCCGGCCCAGCAGGTAGAGGGCCGGGGCGCTGGCCAGGGCGACCGGCAGGGCCATGCGGCTGCCCAGCGCCTTGGGAAGGATTTCCCCCAGCAACATCACCAGCAGCGTCAGGCCCACCGAGAACAGGGGCAGGGCCACGCCCTCCACCCCGTACCGAGAGAACACATGGGCGGCATAGCCCCCCAGCATCAGGCTGCCGAAGATGTTGAAGCCGTTGTTGGCGATCACCAGCACCGAGAGGGTGCGGCCGAGGCGCTGGCGCAGCTGGGCCAGGCGTCGGGCGCCCCGCACCGGTCTGCTGCGCGCCTGCAGCTCGTGCACCCGCAGGGGGTTGACGGTGAGCAGGGCGGCCTCTACCCCGGAGCAGAGGGCCGAGCCCACCAGCACCACCAGCACCAGCAGGGCCAGAGCCACCAGGTCGTTCATTCAGGTGGGGGCAGGCCCGTTGCCATCGAAGGGGTGGATCGCTCCATTAAATCCGCCTGCGCCACCGCTGTCGCCCACGGTCCGTCAGCATGGTCGCTGCGCAGGGTTCGTCAGCATGGCCGCAACGGCTCTTCCCGATGTGTCGATTCATGCAGAGCGACGCGCCCGCTTTCTGCAGCAGCTCGGCGGTGCCGCGGCGGTGATCCCGGCGGCCCCGCTGGTGACCCACCACGCCGACTGCGAGTACCCCTTTCGGCAGAATAGCGATTTCTGGTATCTCACCGGCTTCGACGAACCCGATGCGGTGGCTTTGTTCCTGCCCCACCGCCCGGACACGCCCTTCGTGCTGTTCGTGCAGCCCAAGCAGCCCAGCGCTGAAGTGTGGACCGGCGTGCGCTGGGGCACCGAAGGCGCGGTGGACCAGTTCGGGGCCTCGGCGGCCCATCCGCTCTCGGAGCTGCCGACCCGACTGGCCGACTACCTCGAGGGCGCCGAGGGCATTGCCTTCCGGGTGGGTCGCCACCCGGCGGTGGAGCCCCTGGTGCTGCAGGCCTGGGGCCAGCAGCTGGACCGGGCGCCGCGGCGGGGGGGCGCTGCCCTCGGCCTGGTGGCCCCCTGCCCGCTGCTGCATGCCCTGAGGCTGCACAAGGGGGAGGATGAACTCGAGCGCCTGCGGGAGGCCGGCCGTATCTCGGCAGAGGCCCATGAACTGGCCCGGCAGGTGGCCCGCCCCGGCTTGAATGAGCGGCAGGTGCAGGCGGTGATCGAGCAGCATTTCCTGGAGCAGGGGGCCCGGGGACCTGCCTATGGCTCGATCGTGGCGGGCGGCGACAACGCCTGCGTGCTGCACTACACCGCCAACAGCGCTCTCCTGCGGGACGGCGATCTGCTGCTGATCGATGCCGGCTGCAGCCTGGCCGACTACTACAMCGGCGACATCACCCGCACCTTCCCGGTGAACGGACGCTTCAGCGCCGAACAGCGCGAGCTCTATGCCCTGGTGCTGTCGGCCCAGGAGGCGGCAGTGGCCGCCGTGGCCCCGGGCCACACCGCCGAGGCCGTCCACATGACCGCCGTGCGCGTGCTGGTGGAGGGCCTGATCGAGCTGGGCCTGCTGAGCGGCAGCGTCGACGGCGTCATCGAGCAGGGCGCCTTCCGACACCTGTACATGCACCGCACCGGCCACTGGCTCGGCCTGGACGTCCATGACGTGGGGGCTTACCGACTCGGCGAGCACCCGGTGCAGCTGGAGCCGGGCATGGTGCTCACGGTGGAGCCGGGGCTGTACGTGAGCGACCGGCTGGCCGTGSCGGAGGGCCAGCNNGCNNTNGNGNA
>NZ_JADEWP010000145.1:2995-6486 GCF_015207535.1 Cyanobium sp. LEGE 06143
ANGGGCATCGGCATCCGCATCGAGGATGACGTGGCCGTCACCGGCCGGGGTCATGAGGTGCTGACGGCCACAGCCCTCAAGAGCCTCAGCGCGATGGAGCGCTGAGCGACGCCAGCAGGCGCTCCAGGCGCTTCGGCAGGGCCTGGGTGCTGGGGATCACGGCGTCGGCCCCGGCCTCGAGCAGGGAAGCCTCGTAGCGGCGGAGTGCGGCTGGATCGCTGCGCAGGTGGGGAGGTGCTACCCCGAGGGCGAGAAGGGGCTGCTCGGGCAGCTGCCGCTGGGCCCGCACCACGGTGAGCACGTCCGCCACGGTGTCGCCCAGGTAGAGCACCGGTGGGCTGGAGGCCAGGCCCAGGGGTGCCTCGGCCAGCTGGGCGGCCAGACGCAGCAGGCCTGTGGGATCGGGTTTGTCCGGAGCATCGCCCATGGCGAGCAGGGGAGGCTGCTCCAGGCCCAGCCGCTGCTCCAGCACGTAGCGGGCGGAGGGGGGTTCGGCACCGCTCACGAATCCCCAGGCCACCTGGGCATGGCTGAGCCACGTGAACAAGGAGGCGTCCACCAGCAAGGGCTCCTGGCCGATGAACCCCTGCCACAGGGCCGGGTCTCCGTGGGGGTCGCCGCCGAAATAGTGACGGCTGAACACCTCCACCAGGGCCTGCCGCTGGGGCAGGGGGGTGTGGCCGTGGCGGCGCAGCAGCTCCAGGGAGGCATCCCAGTCGTTGTTCCAGCGGCCCTCGCCCTTGAGGGCGTCGATCGTGGCCGGATCCGGCCGCCAGCCGGCGTAGTGCTGCACGGTTTCGGCCAGGGCGCGGCGGTAGCTGGCAGACACGTCACGGATCACACCGTCGATGTCGAAGAGCTGGACAGCGCGAGGACTCAGGGGGCTGCGGAAGCTCAGCTGATAGGTTAGTTGTTTGACTTTCTGCCTTGAGCGCCGACACCATGCCAGCCACCGAAAGCGCCGCCGGCGCTGCCGTGAGCGATGCGCCCGAGGTGGCCACCGCCACTGAAGACACCGCCTCTCAGGGACGTCCGGTGATGCGTGGTGGCAGCGCCGCCCTGGCCTCAGCCACCATCGATGCGGACGGTGTTCCCTCGGGATACACCCCCAAGGCCGATGAGGGCCGCTTCCTGCTGAAGATCCTCTGGCTTCCAGACAACGTCGCCCTGGCGGTCGATCAGATCGTGGGCGGCGGGCCAAGCCCCCTCACCGCCTATTTTTTCTGGCCCCGGGAAGACGCCTGGGAAACCCTCAAGAGCGAGCTCGAGGCCAAGAGCTGGATCACAGACAATGAGCGTGTTGAGATCCTCAACAAGGCCACCGAGGTGATCAATTACTGGCAGGAGGAGGGCAAGGGCAAGAGCCTTGATGAGGCCAAGCTCAAGTTCCCCGATGTCACCTTCTGCGGTACCGCCTGAGGCGCTGCTGCGGCTCTCCTGCCTCCGTCACCTTCGTCAGATGCCTCGGTGAGATCGTCAGCGTCCCGGTCGGGACGCTTTTTTGATGGCCGGGGGGATCACGCCAGCTGAGCCTGTGGCTTGACGGCCCCATGGAACAATCACTCCATGGGGCCGTCAGCCTCGCTGAGCGCCGAGGCTCAGGACTGGCCCCGGGTGGCCTGGAGCCAAGCCCGGGCCTTGGCGAGGGCCTGCTGAGCTTTCAGCTTTTCCGTGCTCGGAGTTGTGCCCTCAAAGCCGGCCGCGGCGGCCTGGGCCGCTTCGAACTCAGCCTCAGCTGCGGTGGCGTCGATGCTGGCGCCCAACTGGGCGCCGTTCACCAACACCGTGACCTCATCGGCTTCCACTTCGGCAAAGCCACCGAGCAGGGCGATTGAGCTCCAGGAGCCTCCCGCCCGCAGGCGCATCACCCCTGTGTCCAGGGCCGCCAGCATGGTGACGTGGCCGGGCAGGATGCCCACCTGGCCTGTGGTGCTGGGCAGAATCACCTCTTCGGCGCTGCCATCAAAAACGCTCTGGTCGGGCGCCAGAACTCGGAGAGTCAGGGACATGATGAAAACCTCAGGGTTGAAGGAGCGGGATCAACCCTTGGCATCCGCCTTGATCTTCTCAGCCTTGGCCTTCACCTGATCGATGTTGCCCACCAAGTAGAAGGCTGCCTCGGGCAGGTCATCGAGCTCGCCAGCAAGGATCATGTTGAAGCCCTTGATCGTTTCTTCCAGCTTCACGTACTGGCCGGGCATGCCGGTGAACACTTCGGCCACAAAGAAGGGCTGGGAGAGGAACTTCTCGATCTTGCGGGCCCGATCCACCGTGCGACGGTCGTCTTCCGAGAGTTCGTCAAGACCAAGAATCGCAATGATGTCCTGGAGCTCCTTGTAGCGCTGAAGGGTGCTCTGCACGGCACGGGCGGTGCGGTAGTGCTCATCGCCGACCACGGCGGGCTGGAGCATGGTGCTGGTGGAGTCCAGGGGATCCACGGCGGGATAGATGCCCTTGGAAGCCAGGCCACGGCTCAGCACCGTGGTGGCATCCAGGTGAGCAAAGGTGGTGGCGGGGGCGGGGTCGGTGAGGTCGTCGGCAGGCACGTACACCGCCTGGATTGAGGTGATCGAACCTTCCAGGGTGGAGGTGATGCGCTCCTGCAGCATGCCCACATCGGTGCCGAGGGTGGGCTGATAGCCCACCGCTGAGGGCATGCGGCCCAGCAGCGCGGACACTTCGGAGCCGGCCTGCACGAAGCGGAAGATGTTGTCCACGAACAGCAGCACGTCCTGCTTGTTCACATCGCGGAAATGCTCGGCCATGGTGAGGGCCGAGAGGCCCACGCGCATGCGGGCGCCGGGGGGCTCGTTCATCTGGCCGTAGCAGAGAGCTACCTTCGACTTCGAGAGGTCATCGGCGTTGATCACGCCCGACTCCTTGAACTCTTCGTAGAGGTCGTTGCCCTCACGGGTGCGCTCACCCACGCCGCCGAACACCGATACGCCGCCGTGCTCCTTGGCGATGTTGTTGATCAGCTCCTGGATCAGCACGGTCTTGCCCACGCCGGCGCCTCCGAACAGACCCACCTTGCCGCCCTGGCGGTAGGGAGCCAGCAGGTCGATCACCTTGATGCCGGTCTCGAACACCTTGGGCTTGGTTTCGAGCTCGGTGAGCTTGGGAGCCTCGCGGTGGATCGGCGCCGTGAGGGTGGTGGTCACAGGACCCTTCTCGTCCACCGGCTCGCCCAGCACGTTGAAGATCCGGCCCAGGGTGGCTTCACCCACAGGGACGGAGATCGGAGCACCGGTGTCGAGGGCTTCCATGCCCCGCACCAGACCATCAGTGCCGCTCATCGCCACGGCGCGGACCCTGTGGTCGCCGAGCAGTTGCTGCACTTCGGCGGTGAGGGCCACGTCTTGGCCAGCGGAGTTCTTGGCTTCGATGCGGAGCGCGTTGAAGATCTTGGGCAGCTGTCCGGCTGGGAATTCAACGTCAAGCACGGGGCCGATCACCTGCCGGACGATGCCTTTGGTGCCGGAGGCAGTAGC
>NZ_JADEWP010000147.1:0-6477 GCF_015207535.1 Cyanobium sp. LEGE 06143
CAGCAGGGGCGTTGCAGCAGGGGCGTTGCAACAGGGTGGGCGCTCGAGGGGTTCCGAAGACCGGTGAAGAGACGGGGGCCAACGGTGAACGGTTGAGGGAGAGGAAAGGTGAGCGTGGTGGCGAAGGGCTGGTTGGAAAACTTGGGGAAGGGCTCGGCCGGCAAACGATGTCAGGCTCTCGGATCAAAAGGCCTGGATCTGCAGGGCCTGGGCGGAGTCTGCCGCGGTCGCTCGGAACTGGCAGGCAAATCACAGCGCAGCTGTGATGCATGGGCCAGGGAGACCACCACGGGGATCTCACGTCTTGATGCTGCAAACACTACCGGAAACAGTGCCTGCAAGCCACTTTCTTAGGATAGGGGGCTGCATCGAGCTGCCATGAGTCCTGCTGCCGCCTCTTCCGCCCCCACCAGCCCCGCCAAGGGCGACACCTTCAGCGTGACCGCCACGCCACGTCCGGGCAGCCGCATAGCCCTCGAGGTGGCGATTCCAGGCGAGCGCTGCAAGGCCAGCTACGAGACGGCGGTGGAGAAGCTCAGCCGCAGCATCAAGCTGCCGGGATTCCGCAAGGGCAAGGTGCCCCGGGCGGTGCTGCTGCAGCAGATCGGCCCGCTGCGGGTGAAGGCCACCGCCCTGGAGGATCTGGTCGATGCCGCCTTCCGCGACGCCCTGGCCCTGGAAGAACTGTCTCCGCTGAGCCGTCCGGAGCTGAACGAGGCCTTCGAGCTGGTGCTGGAGCGGTTCCAGCCTGGAGAAGCGCTCAGCTTCACGCTGGAGCTCGACGTGGAGCCCACCCCGAAGCTGAACAACACCCGAGGCCTCAAGGCCGAGGCCGAGGCGATCAGCTACGACCCGGCCAGGGTGGATGAACTGATCGAGCAGTCGCGCAAGCAGCTGGCCACTCTGGTGCCGGTGGAAGGCCGCAGCGCCGAGAGCGGCGACGTGGCCGTGCTCAGCTTCAGCGGCGTGTTTGTCGACAGTGGCGAAGCGATCACCGGCGGCAGCAGCGATGCCACCGAGGTGGAACTGGAGGAGGGTCGCATGATCCCCGGCTTCGTGGAGGGTGTGATCGGCATGGCCGTGGGCGACGCGCGCACGGTGGAGTGCCAGTTCCCCGAGAGCTACCCCCAGGAGGAGGCCGCCGGTCGCCAGGCCCGCTTCGAGATCGACCTCAAGGACCTCAAGACCCGGGAGCTGCCCGCCCTCGACGACGCCTTTGCCAAGCAGGCCAGCGACAAGCAGACCATGGCCGAGCTGCGGGCCGATCTGGAGCAGCGCCTCCGGGACGACGCCGCGAGCCGGGCCAGGACAGCCCGCCACGAGGCCCTGCTGGGCGCCCTGGTGGAGGAGCTGGAGGTGGAGCTGCCGGAATCTTTGCTGCAGCAGGAGATCCGCAACCTGATCGAGCAGACCGCGGGCCAGATCGCCCAGCAGGGCATGGACGTGAAAAAACTGTTCACCCCTGAGCTGGTGCGCAGCCTGGTGGACAGCTCCCGGCCCGAGGCGGAACAGCGCCTGCGTCGCAACCTGGCACTCCAGGCCCTCGCCACTGCCGAGGCGATCAAGGTGGACGACGCCGAGCTGGACGCCAAGGTGAAGGAAGTGCGCCAGGGGCTCGAGAACCAGGGCAACATCGATGCCGATCGGCTGCGCCAGGTGGTGGGCGACGACCTTCTGCGCGACAAGCTGCTCGACTGGCTCGAGAGCCACATCACGATCACCGAGCGCGCTACCGTCCGCGATGAGGCTGCTGCTGCCGAGGAGGCGGCTCCGACCAGCGAAGACTGAGCGGTGCGGGGGCTGTCCTGCCCCTGGCTGCGGCAATCCACCCAGCGAGCACCGATCCCATCCCCATAGATTGCCGGTACCAGACCTTGCCGCGCGTGATCGACGCCCACTCCCCTTCTGCCCTGCGGACCCACCCGATCCAGAACCTCTGGATGGGAGGGCGGCCCGAGGCCACGATCGGGGCGCCTGCCGCCGCCCCCGGGGTGCTGCCCACCGTGGTCGAGCAGTCGGGCAAGGGCGACCGGGCCTTCGACATCTATTCGCGCCTGTTGCGCGAGCGGATCATCTTTCTTGGCACGGGCATCGACGATGCCGTGGCCGATGCCCTGGTGGCCCAGCTGCTCTTCCTGGAGGCCGAGGACCCCGAGAAGGACATTCAGATCTACATCAACTCACCGGGCGGCTCGGTGACGGCCGGGCTGGCGATCTACGACACCATGCAGCAGGTGGCTCCGGATGTGGTCACCATCTGCTACGGCCTGGCGGCCTCGATGGGGGCCTTCCTGCTCACGGGGGGCAGCAAAGGCAAGCGCCTGGCCCTGCCCAGCGCCCGGATCATGATTCACCAGCCCCTCGGCGGCGCCCAAGGCCAGGCGGTGGACATCGAGATCCAGGCCAAGGAGATCCTCTACCTCAAGGACACCCTCAATGGCCTGATGGCGGAGCACACCGGCCAGCCCCTTGAGAAGATCACCGAGGACACGGACCGCGACTACTTCCTTTCCCCCNCCNWGGCGRKYSARYWCGRYCYNATSGNAYCKKKTKGKSMCYKRRMCCNNAMKYCRMYCCRMKGGCCMTSRTKMCCCCNCCKGGYGNGMCAGCTSGNNCCMTSSNANCYKYTYGGCYCKNNTGSCSCTSANGMSGMYYCNCTSGCNNTGRWKCSYCCNGYCKGGYSSMCMGNCTGRMCCTNNCYRNCCGMTCSKYWMGGNGWGYSKCNCWGARNCCKSYTCSMKGRWSMRTSCTGWCYNGGSSMCCMSTCYGMWCCYKYCYSNCCGAYCCKKAMGKWSMGTNNCCTGMMSCKSYTNCCNAKGGYCAAKKYYGACSCSSRKMYCANNNNCTCNGYTCYNCGSCMMNNCCSASSMGSASGTKCNCRWSCTNCMKCKCCKGNCCSRKGGYCWASWTCKRCGMCSAKYKCAWNGWKCTCNGYWMYGMGRNCMWSKMYSAGGAGCWGGTGSRCANNNANGNCTCRKCNGSCGGSCSCSRKGYCYMCRWMYSCNACKMGYGCMWMGAKYTCKGCMAMGARAYCSTCSANGANNNSCKGSTSSNCASCCYNNCGGMWSKGCCCAAACCCCAGGAGATCAAGGAGTTCCTCGATGGCCAGGTGGTGGGTCAGGAAGAGGCCAAGAAATCGCTTTCCGTGGCGGTCTACAACCACTACAAGCGCCTGGCCTGGCAGGGCGACGGCAAGGGCGAGACCGACCAGACCGCCACCCGGCTGCACAAGAGCAACATCCTGCTGATCGGCCCCACCGGCTGCGGCAAGACGCTGCTGGCCCAGACCCTGGCCGAAATCCTGGATGTGCCCTTCGCCGTGGTCGATGCCACCACCCTCACCGAAGCCGGCTACGTGGGGGAAGACGTGGAGAACATCCTGCTGCGGCTGCTGCAGAAGGCCGACATGGATGTGGAACTGGCCCAGCGGGGCATCATCTACATCGATGAGATCGACAAGATCGCCCGCAAGAGCGAGAACCCCTCGATCACCCGGGATGTGTCCGGCGAAGGGGTGCAGCAGGCCCTGCTGAAGATGCTGGAGGGCACCACCGCCAACGTGCCGCCCCAGGGGGGCCGCAAACATCCCTATCAGGACTGCATTCAGATCGACACCAGCCAGATCCTGTTCATCTGCGGCGGCGCCTTCGTGGGCCTCGACGACGTGGTGCAGAAGCGGATGGGCCGCAATGCCATCGGCTTCATCAACCCCGACGGCAGCAGCCGCCCCCGCAGCGTCAAGGAGCGCCAGGCGGCCAGCGTGCTGCGGCACATGGAGCCCGACGACCTGGTGAAGTACGGCCTGATCCCTGAGTTCATCGGCCGCCTGCCGGTGAGCGCCGTGCTCGAACCGCTCGATACCCGCGCCCTGGAATCGATCCTCACCGAGCCCCGCGATGCCCTGGTGAAGCAGTTCCAGACGCTGCTCAGCATGGACGAGGTGCAGCTGCACTTCGAGCCCGGCGCCATCGCGGCGATCGCCGCCGAGGCCCACCGCCGCAAGACCGGGGCCCGGGCCCTGCGCGGCATCCTCGAGGAGCTGATGCTGGAGCTGATGTACGACCTGCCCTCCCGCAGCAACGTCAAGGACTTCACCGTGACCCGTGAGCTGGTGGAGCAGCGCAGCCAGGCCAAGGTGGTTCCCCTGGGCGCCAGCCACGAGGGCGCCCAGGCCAGCGCCTGAACCCTGCGTGGCCGCCGCCGATCACCTGCAGGTGCCGCGCCAGCACGGCCTGTTCAACCACCACGGCATCGACCTGGGCGACGGCACGGTGGCCCACTACCTGGAGGGCCGCGAGATCCTGCGCAGCGCCAGCGACGACTTCAGCCTCGGCCAACCGCTGAGCGTGGTGCCCTATCCCGAGGGCAGTTGCTCCCCGGATGGGGTCTGCCTCAGACGGGCCATGGGCCGCCTCGGGGAGCAGAACTACAACCTGCTGTTCAACAACTGCGAGCACTTCGCCCACTGGTGCAAGACCGGCCGGCATCGCAGCTCCCAGGTGGAGGGCTGGCTGCACACCGGCACCCTGGGGGCGCTGGCCCTGGGGCAGGTGATGCCGGCGGCGGTGCTCGCCGGCGCCCGCCTGCTGCTGCGGCAGGGTGCCCGCCTCGAAGGCCTGAATCTGGAATCGCTGAATCTGGATCCGGGTCAGCTGGACAAGGGCCTGGAGCTGGCCCGGCAGACCATCGCCCAGCTGGAGGGCCTGCGCCAGAAGCTGCAGGGTCGGCTGGATGAGGAACTCGCCAAGGCCGAGGCCCGCTGGGGCCAGGGCCAGTTCGAGGCCCTGCGGCGCACGGCCCAGGGCCTGGCCGACCAGCTGGCCGAGGTGGAAGACATGGAGGCCGCTCTCGAATCCCGTCTGCATGGGCTGCTGGAGCCCGGGGACGACCAGTAGCCTCGACGCTTCGCCCCTGAGGCCGCCCCATGGGCCAGGCCTACCAGCCGCTCCACCACAAGTACAGACCTCAGCGCTTCGACCAGCTGGTGGGGCAGGAGGCCATCGCCGCCACGCTGGTCAATGCCCTGCGCTCCGGCCGTATCGCGCCGGCCTACCTGTTCAGCGGGCCCAGGGGAACGGGCAAGACGTCCAGCGCCAGGATCATGGCGCGCTCGCTCAACTGCCTCAGCGCCCCCGGGCCCACGCCTGAACCCTGCGGCCACTGCGAACTCTGCACCGGGATCGCCTCCGGCAGTGCCCTCGACGTGATCGAGATCGACGCCGCCTCCAACACCGGCGTGGACAACATCCGCGAGCTGATCGAGCGCTCCCGCTTCGCGCCGGTGCAGGCCCGCTGGAAGGTGTATGTGGTGGACGAGTGCCACATGCTCTCCACGGCGGCCTTCAACGCCCTGCTCAAGACCCTGGAGGAGCCACCGCCGCAGGTGGTGTTCGTGCTGGCCACCACCGACCCCCAGCGGGTGCTGCCCACGATCCTGAGCCGCTGCCAGCGCTTCGACTTCCGCCGCATCCCCCTGCCGGCCCTGGAGCGCCATCTGGGCTGGATCGCCGCCCAGGAAGCGATCGCGATCACGCCCGAGGCCCTCCACGTGGTGGCCCAGCGGTCCCAGGGCGGGCTGCGCGATGCCGAAAGCCTGCTCGATCAGCTCAGCCTGCTGCCCCCGCCCATCGAGGTGGAGGCCGTGTGGGACCTGCTCGGGGCGGTGCCGGAACAGGAGCTGCTGCACCTGGCCGCGGCCCTGGCGGGGGCCGAGCCACTCGGCCTGATCGAGGCCAGCCGCGAGCTGCTGGAGCGGGGCCGGGAGCCGGCGGCCGTGCTGCAGGGGATGGCCAGTCTGCTGCGGGATCTGGTGCTGGTGGGCCTGGCCCCCGAGCGACTCGAGCTCACGGCCGTGTCCCCGCAGTTCCGCAGCCAGTTGCCGGATCTGGCCAGCCGCCTGGGTCAGCCACGCCTGCTGCAGTGGCAGGCCCAGCTCAAGGGCAGCGAGCAGCAGCTGCGCCACAGCGTCAACCCCCGCCTCTGGCTTGAGGTGCTGCTGCTGGGCCTGCTGGCGCCGCGGCAGCCCGGGGCCGCCAGCCAGCCTGAGGCGCAGCGGGCTGCTGCCGCGCCGCCGCCGGTAGCCACTCCTGCCGCCACCCCAGCCGCCACGCCGCCGGGGCCGCCGGTGGCCCCGCAGCCGGCTGCGACATCCCCGCAACAGCTGGCCCCGGAGCCACGGGCGGTGAACCTCAGCGAGCTCTGGCAGCAGATCCTGGCCTGCCTGGAACTGCCCTCCACCCGCATGCTGCTGAGCCAGCAGGGCCGCCTGGTGGGGCTGGATGAACGCCGGGCGGTGGTGCAGGTGGCCAGCCAGTGGGTCGCCATGGTGCACAACCGCCAGGCCCTGGTGGAGCAGGCGATCGCCAAGGCCCTCGGCAGCCCCCGCCAGCTGGTGCTGGAAGCCGGCCGAGAGCCCACGCCCGCAGCACCGGCAGCCCCGCCGCCCGAACGCGTCGTGCGGGCAGGAGCCCCCAGCCC
>NZ_JADEWP010000154.1:0-6353 GCF_015207535.1 Cyanobium sp. LEGE 06143
GGGCTCGATCGTGCAGAATGGATAGTTGGCCGCCTCCGCCTGGGCGTTGGCCACCAGGGCGTTGAACAGAGTGGACTTGCCCACGTTGGGCAGCCCGACGATTCCGGCTTTGAGCATGGGGGAAATCTACGGGCCGCAGCCCGGCCCCCTCGGCCGCGAGACTGGGGGCAGATGCTGGCCAGGCCGATTCCGATCCTTATCCCCCGCCGGCCCAGGACTCCGGCCGACTCCAATCCCTCCACCGACGCTCCAGAACCAGCTCAGAACGGCGATTCAGGCGCCCCTGCCCCGGCATCCAGATGGTGGCAACGGCGGCGCCTCTGGGCTGTGGCCGGCGTGGCCATCGTGCTCGTGCTGGCGGCGGGGGTGGTATGGCAGCGCCAGCGCAACGCGGCGTCGGCCAACCTTGAGCCCTACACCGTGCTGGCCCAGTCCGGTGACCTGCCCGGCGTGGTGAGCGCCTCCGGGGAGCTGGAGGCCGTCAAGCGGGTGAACGTGAGTCCCAAGCGCCAGGGCGTGCTCCAGGAACTATTCGTGGAGGAGGGTGACCAGGTGCAGGCAGGCCAGGCCCTGGCCCGCATGGACAGCGGCGATCTCGCCGACCGCATCAATGAGCTCAGGGCCCAGTTGCAGTCGGCCCAGGCCCAGCTGATGCGCAGCCGCAGCGAACTGGAGCGCAACGAAAAGCTGTTCGAAGAAAACGCCATCAGCCTCAGCGACTACAACACCGTGCGCAGCACCTTCCTGGTGGATAAGGCTGCCGCCGAAGCCGCCCGTCAGCGCCTGGCAGCCCGCAAGGTGGAGCAGGCCGACCTGATCGTGCGCGCCCCGTTCGCCGGCGTGATCACCCAGCGCTTCGCCGATCCAGGCTCCTTCGTGACCCCCACCACCGCCGCCTCGGCCACAGCAGGCGCCACCAGCTCCTCAATCGTGGAGCTGGCCCAGGGCCTCGAGGTGGTGGCCAAGGTGCCCGAGAGCGACATCGGCCGCATCCAGCTCGCCCAGCCGGCCAGCGTGCGGGTGGATGCCTTCCCGGACCGTCGCTTCGAGGTGGTGGTGAAGCGGATCACCCCCCGGGCGGTGAAGCTCAACAACGTGACCTCCTTCGACGTGGTGCTGCGCTTCCTCGAACCCCAGCCCGATCTGCGCATCGGAATGACCGCCGACGTGGACTTCAGGACCGGTCAGGTGCAGGCCGAGACCCTCGTGCCCACCGTGGCGATCGTGACCGAGGATGGCCGGCCCGGCGTGCTGCTGGTGGACAAGTACCGGCAGCCGCTGTTCCAGCCGGTGGAACTGGGCATCAGCGGCGGCAAGGACACCCAGATTCTCTCCGGCCTGGAAGCAGGCACCAGGGTGTTCATCGACCTGCCCCCCTGGTCGAACAAGCAGCGCTGAGGGCGCGGCCCGCCTGGGCTCAGGCGTCCTGGTCGGTCAGGAATTGCCGCGCCGCCGCCACGATCCGGCCGCTGGCCTGGCCGTCGCCGAAGGGGTTGTGGGCCCGGGCCATCGCCTCATAGGCCGCCGCATCGCTGAGCAGGGCGGAGGCCTCGGCCAGGATGTCGCTGCTGGCGGTGCCGATCAGCTTGGCGGTGCCGGCCTGGATCGCCTCGGGCCGTTCGGTGGTGCGGCGCAGCACCAGCACCGGCTTGCCCAGGGCGGGCGCCTCTTCCTGCAGCCCGCCGGAATCGCTGAGCACCAGAGTGCAGCCCCGCATCGCCGCCACCAGCTCGTCGTAGTCGAGCGGTTCGGTGAGGAAGGCCCGCGGGTGAGTGCCCAGCAGCTCCTGCAGCGGCTCCCGCACCGTGGGGTTGCGGTGCAGGGGCAGCAGCAGGGCCGTGTCGGGGAAGCGCTCCAGCAGCGCCAGGAATCCCTGGCCGATCTCGCGCAGGCGTTCACCCCAGTTTTCGCGCCGGTGCACCGTGGCCAGGATCACCCGTTGCCCTTGCCAGTCGAGGCCGTCGAGCCCATAGGCCGGGGCCCGCTCGGCCATCTGCAGCAGGGCATCGATCACGGTGTTGCCCGTGGTGAGGATGCGGCCCACGACCCCCGAGGCCCGGCAGTTGGCGGCCGCTTGCTCGGTGGGGGCGAAGTGGAGCTGGGCCAGCTGGGAAATCAGCCGCCGGTTGGCCTCCTCCGGGAAGGGATCAAGAATGTTGTCGGTGCGCAGGCCGGCCTCCACGTGCCCCACGGGGATCTGGCCGTAAAAAGCGGCCAGGGCCGAGGCGAAGGCGGTGGTGGTGTCGCCCTGAACCAGCACCAGATCGGGAGGGTGCTCGGCGAACTCCCGTTGGAGACCCTCGAGGGCGGCGCAGGTGATGTGGGTGAGGGTCTGCTGCGGTGCCATCAGGGCCAGGTCGCAGTCGGCCGTGAGGGCGAACAGCTCCATCACCTGACTCACCATTTCGCGGTGCTGGCCGGTAAGCACCACCCGGGTGCGGAAGTCGTGGGCCTGCTGGAACGCCAGGATCACCGGGGCCAGCTTGATCGCCTCTGGCCTGGTGCCCAGCACGATGCTCACGAGGGGCTTGGTCAAGGCGGGCCTGCGGACGGCGGGATCTTAGGAAGGGGCCCTCCAGCGGCCAGTCAAACCGCCCTGCGGGCCTCGATGCACGAAGACCCCGACGTGACCTGATCGGCGAGATCCGCGACCGCGAGACCCTCTCCACCGCCATCGAGGCCTCCCAGACGGGCCAGTTGGTGTTCGGCAGTCGTAAGCGCTGCTGGCTGTGGTGTCCCAGGGCCTGATCAAGACCAGGTAGGGGCAACACACCGCCTACCTGGACATCCTGCTGAACACTGATGCCTGCAGGGATGACATCCAGCGCGGCGAACTCGATGCGATTGAGGAGATCATGAGGCGTAGCCGCTTCGGCGGCATGCAGACCATCAACCAGTCGCTGCTGGATCTGGTGAACGCCGGCAGGGTGGAGGAGGGGCCTTCAGGGGTAGAACCTGACTCCGGCTCAGCCCATGGCCAGCCTGGCCAGCAGCAGCACCGTCAGCCCCACAGACAGGCCGAGCATGGCCAGACGTCCGTTCCAGATTTCGGCCTGCGGGGTAAAGCCACGCCGCCAGGCGTTCAGCTCGGTGGGGCTCACCGGCTCATGGTCGGGCTCGCTCGGCTTCAGCGCATGGCCGTCAGCAACGGCGGCCTCGACTTCCGTGCTCACCACGGCCCCTGGCTCGCTGTCCATTTCAGCGTCTGCGGGGGGCATCGGAAATCCACCGGTTGCCGTTCAGAATAGGGCTGTTGTGTTGACGCCTCGTCTCACAGCCTCCAGGCTCCACTCTGCTCAGAAACAGGCCGCAGCTTCATAGAGCCTGTCCGCCTGCTCGAGGGGCCAACGGGCCGACACACCGAGGTTGGCGCAGCTGGTCTGGCCCAGGTCCAGGCGCTGACAGGCCGCCACCCCGATCATGGCGGCGTTGTCGGTGCAGAACGGCAGGGGAGCCACCCGCCACTGCAGGCCATCGCGGCTGGCCCGCTCCTGCAGCAGGGCCCGCAGCCGCCGGTTGGCGGCCACGCCGCCCACCAGCACCAGGGTGCCGAGGCCCAGGTCGCGGGCACAGCGGCAACTGCGCTCCACCAGCACCTCCGCCACCACCTGCTCGAAGCTGGCGGCCAGGTCGGCCAGCGGCAGCGGCTCTCCGCTCTGCTGCAGCGACCGCACCAGCCGCAACATCGCCGTCTTGAGCCCGCTGAAGCTGAAGTCGTAGGGGTGGTAGCCGCCCTCAGGCCTCGACACCCTGCCCTTGGGCAGGGCGAAGCGATGGGGATCCCCCGCGCCCGAGACGGCCTGAATGGCAGGTCCACCGGGATAGCCCAGCTCCAGCAGGCGGGCCACCTTGTCGAAGGCCTCGCCGGCCGCGTCGTCGTGGCTGCGCCCCAGCCGCCGGTAGAGCCCTGGGCCGCTCACCTGGATCAGCTCCGTGTGCCCGCCGCTGACCAGCAGCACCAGGTAGGGCCCTGGCGGCAGCGGATCGCCGAGCTGCACCGAGCAGAGATGACCCTCCAGGTGATGGATGCCCAGGAAGGGCCGGCCATGGAGCCGGGCCAGGGTACGGCCGGTGAGCGAGGCCACCAGCAGGGCCCCCAGCAGCCCGGGGGTGGCGGTGGCGGCGATGGCATCCATGGCGGCGGGGCCGAGGCCGGCCTGGCGGCAGACCCGATCGATCAGGGCGGGGAGGGCCTCCACATGGCGCCGCGAGGCAATTTCGGGCACCACGCCGCCCCAGCGGGCATGCTCCTCCACCTGGGAGGCCACGGCGCTGGCCAGCACCGTGCGATCGCGCACAATCGCAGCCGCTGACTCGTCACAACTTGTTTCGAGGGCCAGAACCGTTGGCATGGCGCCCGGGGAGCTCCCCTACTGTCCGCGAGTGACATCCTGCCCTGCGGCCCCACGCCGATGCAGGGCTCCGCAGGGCACTCTTCCCGGCTTCTACCCAGGCTTTCCATGCGACGTCTTCTCCCCCGCCTGTGTGCGGTTCTGCTCTCGGCCTTTCTGCTCATCGGCCTTGCCCCCGTGGCTTCGGCCGCGGAATCGGTGGCCGGCCTGACCCCCTGTGCCGAGAGCCCCCGCTTCCAGCAGCGGGCCTCGGCTGCCAGCACCGACCAGGCCAAGTCCCGGTTCAACGTGTACAGCCAGGCCCTCTGCGGCGATGACGGCCTGCCCCGCCTGATCGTGGATGGCCGCTTCAGCCACGCCGGTGATTTCCTCATCCCAGGCCTGCTCTTCCTCTACATCGCCGGCACGATCGGCTGGGCCGGCCGCTCCTATCTGATCGCGATCCGCGGCAGCAAGGACGCCACCATGCGTGAGATCCAGATCGACATGCCACTGGCGTTCAAATCCACCCTCGCCGCCGCTGTCTGGCCTCTCGCTGCCTTCAGTGAGTTCGCCGGCGGGAAGATGATTGAAGCCGATTCCAAAGTGACCGTTTCCCCCCGCTGATTCCTGGAACCATGAAAAAATTCCTCACCACCGCCCCTGTCGTGGCCGCGATCTGGTTCACCTTCACGGCCGGCCTCACCATTGAGATCTTTCGCGCCTTCCCCGACCTGATCCTTCATCCGCTCTGAAAGCGAACCTTCAGCCCCTCATGGTCTGACCTTCAGATCCTTTAACGGCCCCCCGGGGCCGTTTTTTCATGACGGCGCTCGTTGGGTGCCGGGCCGTTGGCGTGTTGTCCCCTGGGGTGCAAGCACCACCGCCGCATCAGCCGGGGCCAGGCCAAGGGCCGCCTCCAGCTCAGCCACGGCCGCTTCAAGGTCGCCGTTGACCAGGACCCCATCGAACTCCTCCTCTGCGGCCAGTTCGACCGTGGCCCGCTGCAGCCGGCGGCGGATCGCCTCCTCGCTGTCGGTGCCCCGCCCACGGATGCGGCGCTCCAGCTCCTCCAGGGAGGGGGGCTTGATGAACAACTGATAGCCAGCCTGGAAGGTCTGCCGCACCTGGCGGGCCCCCTCCAGTTCAATCTCCAGGAGCACGGAGCAGCCTGCCTCCAGATGCTCTTCCACCGGCCGCCGCGGCGTTCCGTAGCGGTTGCCGGCAAACTCGGCCCACTCCAGAAATCCCCCCTCCTGCACCAGCTGCTCGAAGCGCTCGCGGCTAAGGAAGAAGTAGCTGCTGCCCTCCTGTTCGCCGGGCCTGGGGGGCCTGGTGGTGGCCGACACCGACAGCCAGAGTTCGGGATGGCGCCGCAACAGCTCGGCCACCAGCGTGCCCTTGCCCACCCCGCTCGGACCGGTGATCACGGTGAGTCGGGCCATGGAACGCGCGCAGGCAGGGCTGCAGAGTAGAAGCCACACGCGGAAGGGCTGGAGCGCAGCCATGGCGAGCCTCCAGGCCCAGGACGTGACCAGCCTCAAGGCGGTGCTGGCCGAATGGCGGCGCCTGCTGCTGCCCAGCCGCCTGGAAAAAGCCCAGCAGGCCGGCCCGGGCACCATCCAGCTGGGGCTGCGCCACCTGCAGGGGATGCAGTGGCTGGAGCTGAGCTGGCAGGCCGAGGCGGCCCGGGTGCACGCCATCGCCCCCCCACCGCGCCAGGGTGAGGGCAGCACCCTGGCCCAGCAGCTGCAGCACGGGCTCGGTGGACTGGCCCTGGTGAGCCTCCAGCAGGTCGGCTGGGAGCGGGTGCTGGAGCTGGGCTTCGCCCGCCGCCCCGGTGAGGCTCCGCAGCGCTGGCTGGTGGCTGAGCTGATGGGCCGGCACAGCAACCTGCTGCTGCTGGAGCCCGATGGCGACGGCCGCCAGGTGGTGGCTCTGGGGCGCCAGGTGAAGACAGCCCAGTCGCGGCTGCGGCCGATCGGCACCGGCGATCCCTACCAGCCACCCCCGCCCCTGGAC
>NZ_JADEWP010000156.1:0-6303 GCF_015207535.1 Cyanobium sp. LEGE 06143
CTGCAGGGCCATGGCCTGAACATGCTGCTCCAGGGTGATTAGGCGCCTGGACAGCGCGTGAATCGTCTGGGCCAGGTCTTCAGCGTTGCGGGTGATCCGAAAGGAAACCGACTCGGGGGCCATGGCATCAGGCGCGGTGGAGCCGATGACAGCACACTTTGCTGGCGCAGCCAAGGTCAGACTGGGGCAATGAGCCACCCCTGGAACCTGGTCGTGTATGCCTGCGCCGGGCTGGCGGGCGGCCTGCTGGCGCTGCGCACCGGGATTCCCGCAGCCCCCCTGGCCGGCGCGCTGCTGGCGGCGGCGCTGGTGAGCATCGTCGGGCAGCTCGAACCGGCCCAATGGCCGGGCGGGACGCGCACCCTGCTGGAGATCGGGATCGGCACGGTGATCGGCACCGCCCTGAACAGCGCCGTGCTGCAGCAACTGCAGCAGCTGTGGCGGCCGGCCCTGGTGATCACCCTCAGCCTCGTGCTCGCCGGCTTGGCAGTGGCCCTGGCCTGCAGCCGGCTGTTCGGGGTGGACCCCACCATCGCCCTGCTGGGCGCCGCCCCGGGCGGCATCAGCGGCATGAGCCTGCTGGGGGCCGAGTTCGGCGTGGGGGCTGCCGTGGCGGCCCTGCATGCCGTGCGGCTGATCACGGTGCTGCTGGTGCTGCCCCTGGTGCTGAAGCTGGTGCTGCCCCAGGGCACGGGTTCGCCCTGAGCAGCCCACCCTCTCGACGCCGGCCGTCTCGATCGATACCTTGAGCCCTGCTTGCSGGATCTGTTCCCATGGCCCTGCGCCAGACGKTCGCCCTGTTCTCGCGGCAGCGGCCCCGGTTGCTGGCAGCCCTGGCCCTGACGCTGGGCCTGGGGCACGGGCTGCCCGCCTTCTCCCAGGCGACTGAAACCGGTGTCGTGCTGGAGGGGGCCGGGCCGAGGGGCGCCCAGATCTACTGCTTCATGCGCGGCAGCGGTAACAGCCACCAGGTGAGCTGGGATGCGGCCTATGCGGTGATCAAGCGCCAGAGCGATCAGCTGTTCAAGACCTCCCCAGAGCACGCGGCGGTGATGATCACGGAGGCCGTGGTGCAGTATTCCGGCTCCTTCCCAGACTGCGGCCGCTATCTCGGTGATCTGTTCAGCAAGCCCGAACCCGTGGAGGCCGCGCCAACCCGCATCCCGGTGTCCGGGGCCACCCGCAGCGAGCGCTTCGGCTACTGACACGGCGCCCCGGGGCCGGTTGTCACTGCCGCTGCTGGCGCTGCTGCTGCTGGCCGCCGCCGGCTGCGCCGAACAGCCCCTGCCCCAGCAGGCCATCCGCCGCGACGACTGCCTGCGCAACGTGCGCCTGGAGCGGCTCGAGCAGCAGATCAGCCGCTGTGATGCGGTGGTGGCCGCCTTTCCGGACGATCCCGGGCCCCGCAACGACGGCTACCTGCTGCGCAGCCTGGCGGGCCAGGACGCCGCGGCCTGTGATGACCTGCGGGAGGCGGTGAAGCTCGCGGAACGGCAGCCAGCCGAGGACCTCGATCCTCAGCTGCGCAGTGATCTCAAGGTGCGGCAGCAGCTCTGCAGCCAGGTCGCCAGCCCTGCGCCCTGAGCTCACCAGTTCTGCATCAGGTCCCGCACCATGGCAACCAGATCGCGGCGGCGCAGCTCCTGCTGACCGCGGCCCAGCAGCACGGCGATGCGCTCCGCCTTGCTCGCGATCAAGCCATCCACCAGCTGGTCGGCCACGCCCAGCTGCAGCCAGTGGCAGATCAGGGAACCCGCCATACCGATGCGGTGGCAGCGGTCTTCGGCCTGCTCCGCATCCCCGGGTGTCCAGGGGCGCTCGATCAGCATCACATGGCGGGCCCTGTGCAGCGTGAAGCCCAGCCCGCCGGTGCCGTAGGTGGCGATCAGCAGCGGGCTGCGGCCCTCCTGGAAGTGGTCCACCAGCTGCTGGCGCCGGCGCGGCTCGAGGGCACCGGTGAGCAGGGCTCCGCCCAGCTCCGCCTGCAGCAGGCTGGCGGTGGTGCGGAAGGCCGTGAACACCACCACGGCCTCGCCCGCGGCCAGCTGGCGCTGCACCAGCTCCCTGGCCGCCGCCAGCTTGGAGTGGGAGGCGATCTGGCGCAGGGCCGTGAACACGGCGAGCACCTCGGCGTCGCGGCGCACCTCCCCGCGGGCGGCGCGGCGGCGGTAGGCGTCCACCTTGCGCTGCAGCCGTTGCTCGAAGCCCAGGGCCTGGTCCGGCTCGAGCTGCACGGGGATCAGAGCGCGCTGCTTGGGCAGCAGATCGAGGCAGTCCTGCTTGCGACGGTGCAGCACCAGGGGCCTGGTGAGGCGCTGCAGCTCGGCGAGGTTGGTGGCGCCCGTGGCCTGCCACACCCGCCGCCCGCCCTGGTCACGCCAGTGCCCCTGGCAGAACAGCTCCTCGTAGGCCCGCTGATGCCGGGCCAGGGGGTGGCCGATCGCCGCCAGCAGGGGAAACAGCTGGGCCGGTCGACCGTTCTTCATCGGCGTGCCGGTGAGCAGCCAGATCGCCCGCAGCCGGGGGTGCCGGGCCAGCCGCAACAGGGCCTTGCAGCGGGCCGTGTGGGCGTTCTGGGCGAAGTGGGCCTCGTCGGCGATCAGCACCGTGCCGGCCGCAGGCAGCTCCGGAGGCAGCCGCGCCCAGCTGTGCAGCTCCAGCCGCAGGCCCAGAGCCAGGGCTTCGGCGCGCCAGTGGTCGTGCAGGCCCACCGGGGCCACCACCAGGATGCGGCAGTCCGCCAGGCGCACCATGGCCCGGGCCGCCGCCAGGGCCGAGAGGGTCTTGCCGAGGCCCATCGCATCCGCCAGCACCGCCCCGCGCCGCGCCAGCAACCAGCGGCCGGCGGCGCGCTGGTGGGCCAGCAGGCGGCGGCCATCCTCGAGGGGTTGCTCCAGATCGGCGGCCCGCACCMGCTGCCGGTGGGGCGGCAGCGGCGGCAGGGGCTGCTCCAGCCAGGCCAGCCAGGTGGCCAGCTGGGGCTCCACCGGAAAGCGACCGGCCAGGGCCTGCTGCAGCGCTGCGGCGGCCTCCTGCGGAAACTCCCAGCAGCCCCGCCGCGCCAGCCACTCCCCCCGGGGCCGGATGGCCCGCAGCTGGGCGCTGGTGACCGCATCAAAGGGGCTGACCACCTCGATCAGTCCGGTGGCACCCAGCCGCAACAGGCAGCGCATGCGCGGAATGGCAGTCCTCGACACATTGCCACCCTGGACACTGGCTGCAAACTCCCCGCAACCGAGCCAAGCGCATGCAGGCCAGGGACTGGGCGGCAGGGAACGCAGGCGGCAGCAATGCCGTGTTTCTCGAAGAGCTCTGTCCCAAACTGCGCGCCCGGCGCTGGCGCCAGTCCCTGCACCAGCACACCAACCGGCGCTGCATCTACTGCGGCTGCCGCTCGGAATCGATCGACCACGTGCTGCCCAAGAGCCGGGGCGGGCCGAGCGTGAACGAGAACTGCGTGCCGGCCTGCCTTGGCTGCAATGGCCGCAAGGGCGACAGCGAGGTGTTCAGCTGGTACCGCCAGCAGCCCTTCTACGATCCGCGCCGTGCCATGGCGATCCGGGCCTGGACCCAGGGCGAGATGGCCCTGGCCACGCGCCTACTGGCCTGGACCAGCTCACCCGCCAGTGCGCCAGCCGCTGCGGCCTCCCTGGCGCCTGAGGGCCCAAAGGCCGGCGAACGCCCGGGCGACCACGACCTGGTGGCGCTCCCTCAGGGCAGCGATGGAGCTCAGGCCGAGGCCCCTCACCAGACGCGGCAGGCCGCCGGCCCGTTGTGGCGCTGGCAGATGGCGGCCTGATCCTGGGGGGCCTCCGGGGCCAGCAGCGCAGCCAGCAGCAGCAGCCCTGCCGCCAGCAGAGCGGGGAGGGGCCAGGAGCGTGCCCGAAACTGTATGGAGGCCGCTACAGGGCGCTGCATCGGCGGAGCCCAGCACCAGCTGGCCTGAACAGGAGAGGACACCACCATGGGAAACATCGAGAGTGATACAGGTGTACTGATGCCTTCTGGGGATGTCAAGCCCGCCGCGAATCTGCTGGTGCTCGGGGCAGGCTTCACCGGCAGCCGTCTGGCGGCGGCCGCCGCTCAGCGGGGCTGGGCGGTGACGACCACCAGCCGCCAGGCCCCGCAGAACCCAGGGCCCGGCCACTGGTTGACCTTCGACAGCAGGGAGGGCCTGGTGCCCGAGCCCGATGCTCTGGCTGGGGTGACCCATCTGTTCGTGTCCATTCCCCCGGACGGCCAGCCCGGCGATCCGGTGCTGAGGCTGCTGGGACCCGTGCTGCGCCAGCTGCCGCTCCAGTGGGTGGGCTATCTCTCCACCACCGGGGTCTACGGCGACAGCCGCGGCGCCTGGGTGGATGAGCAGGCGCCCACCCCGGCACGGCCCGGCCGCAGCCAGGCCCGCCTCGAGGCCGAGCGGGCCTGGCGCAGCAGCGGCCTGCCGGTGCAGATCTTCCGGCTGCCGGCGATCTACGGTCCGGGCCGCACCCCCTTCCGCGCCCTGCAGGCCGGCGAGAGCCGGCTGATCCACAAGCCCGGGCAGGTGTTTTCCCGCGTCCACGTCGATGACATCGTCGGCGCGGTGCTGCACTGTCTGGCCCTGCCCGCCAGCGAGCGGCCCGCCCTGCTGNAACSYGGSSKWYSRCKGCCCCTGCTCCTCCACCGAAACCCTCAGCCACGCCGCCCATTTGCTGGGCCTGCCGCTGCCGCCCCTGCAGCGCTACGACGAGATCGAGGCCAGCCTGAGCCCGATGGCCCGCAGCTTCTGGCAGGAAAACCGACGGGTCAGCAACCGCAGGCTCTGCCAGGAGCTGGGCTACCAGCTGCGCTATCCCAGTTACCGGGAGGGCTTTGGAGCGAGCTTGTCGGCATAGGGGGATCCCTTGGGATAGCAGCGGGTGCGATCCTCGGGATCACACACGAACGGGAAGCCCATTTCCCGCATCAGCAGACCCCAGCGCAGCTGCAGCCAACCCCGGTTGAATCCCGTTCCCAGGCCATACAGCAGCAGTCCGAGCAGCAGCCAGCGCACCATGGGCCTCTCCTCCTTGCCTTCCATCCCATCCAACTCCGCTGAGAGCCATCTGGCCATCGCCCTGGGGGATCCGGGGGGCATCGGTGCCGAGGTCACGCTCAAGGCCCTGGCCCAGCCCGAGGCGCGCGGCCTGGAGCCTGTGCTGGTGGGCTGCCGCCGCTGGCTGGAGGGCCAGTACGAAGCCCTGAGGCCCCTCAGCCGTGAGCCCCTGCGCGATCCGGCCGAGCTCGCCATGGTGGACCTGCCCTTGGAGGAGCCCGTGGCCCCGGGCCGCAGCGGCCCGGCCTGCGGGGACGCGGGCTTCCGCTGGCTCACGGCGGCGGCGGAACTGGTGCAGCGGGGCGACTGCAAGGCCCTGGTGACCGCACCGATCGGCAAGGCCAGCTGGTATGCCGCCGGCCATGCCTACCCAGGCCAGACCGAGCGGCTGGCGGAGCTGGCCGGGGTGGCGGAGGCCTCGATGCTGTTCACCGCCCGCGCCCCGCAGGGCCACTGGCGGCTCAACACGCTGCTGGCCACCACCCACATCCCCCTGGCTGCCGTGCCGGCCAGCCTCGATCCGGCCCGGTTGCGGCGCAAGCTCGACCAGCTGCTGGCCTTCTGCCAGCGCTTTTCGCCCCGGCCGCAGCTGGTGGTGGCCGGCCTGAATCCCCACGCCGGCGAGGCCGGCCAGCTGGGACAGGAGGAGGAGGCCTGGCTCAACGACACCCTCAGCCAGTGGCAGGCCAGCCATCCGGAGGCGGAGCTGCTCGGCCCGTTGCCGCCGGACACCTGCTGGTTGAGTGCGGCGCAGGCCTGGCAGCAGGGCAGCCCAGGGCCTGATGGCTACCTGGCCCTGTACCACGATCAGGGCCTGATTCCGGTGAAGCTGCTGGCCTTCGACGCGGCGGTGAACACCACCCTGGGCCTGCCGTTTCTGCGCACCTCACCAGACCACGGCACCGGTTTCGCCATCGCCGGCCAGGGGGTGGCCCGGGCCGCCAGCATGGCGGCCGCGATCAGCACAGCCCTGGAGCTGGGTTGAACTCAGGCGGGCTTGACGCGCATCAGCACCTGGCCGAACTCCACCGGCGTGCCGTTCTCCACCAGGATCTCCACCACCTCACCGCTCAGCTCAGCCTCCAGCTCGTTCATGAGCTTCATGGCCTCGAGGATGCAGATGGTCTGACCCACCTTGATGCGGACTCCCGGGGCCACGAAGTTCGGCTCTCCCGGCGCAGGGGCGCTGTAGAAGGTGGCCACCATCGGCGCCGTGATCTCCACCAGGT